>DATGHB010000065.1:0-7871 GCA_035308265.1 Roseiarcus sp. | reverse complement strand
CAAAGCGCTGACGGAGCCCGGCTCGCGCCGAGCGGTGCGCCTGTCCAATGGGTCGAGGAGGAAAGCTACTTCT
The DNA here is from genome assembly GCA_035308265.1 of Roseiarcus sp. Lineage (GTDB taxonomy): Bacteria > Pseudomonadota > Alphaproteobacteria > Rhizobiales > Beijerinckiaceae > Roseiarcus. The sequence goes on along the minus strand of DATGHB010000065.1, from coordinate 7,798 downwards.
TCAAGCTGTCGGCATACGCCGACCGGCTGCTGGCGCATTACGAATCGCATCCCGAATTCATCGTTCCGGAGGCATACCGCAACGAGATCGTCGCTTTCGTGAAGCGCGGGCTTTCCGATCTCTCGATCAGCCGCGCCACCTTCGACTGGGGCACGCCCGTGCCCGGCGATCCGAGGCATGTGATGTATGTCTGGGTCGACGCGCTGACCAACTACATCACCGCGACCGGCTTCCCCGACGATGGGCCGCGGGCGAAATTCTGGCCGGCGGACGTCCATGTGATCGGCAAGGACATCACCCGCTTCCACGCCATCTACTGGCCGGCGTTTCTGATGTCGGCTGGCCTGCCAGTACCGAAGCAGGTCGTCGTCCACGGCTTCCTGTTCAACCGCGGCGAGAAGATGTCGAAGTCGGTCGGCAATGTCGTGGGCCCGAAGGAGATGATCGAGGCCTACGGGCTCGATCCGGTGCGCTATTTCTTCCTGCGCGAAGTCCCGTTCGGCCAGGACGGCAGCTATTCGCACGAGGCGATCGTCGCCCGCATGAACGCCGATCTCGCCAACGACATTGGCAATCTGGCGCAGCGCTCGCTCACCATGATCGCTCGAAACTGCGGCGGGCGCGTCCCGGACTGGAACGCGCCCCTGGGACTGGTCGACCAAGAGACAGACGAACTGTTGGCGGCCGCGGATTCCTTAATTGAAACTGCGCGAACGCACATGGTTGCTTTCGTGATACACCTCTATGTCGCCAACGTCTTCGAAATTGTGGCGCGGACAAATCGCTATTTCGCGACTCGTGAGCCATGGAAACTGGCTAAGAGTGATCCCGGGGAAATGCGTGTTGTTTTGTATACGACTCTCGAGGTTTTGCGCATCGTTGCAATATTGCTGCAGCCCGTCATGCCTGGGTCGATGAGCAAATTGCTTGATCTGCTGGCGGTGCCTTCCGATAAGCGCAGCTTCGACGCTCTGGAAGTTTCGAGCGAAGGCATCAAAGCCGACAATCCGCATTGGAGAATTAGCGCCCAGCATCGGCTCGAGCCGGGCAGGGCGCTGCCTGCGCCGAAGCCCGTCTTTCCCCGCTATGTCGAGGCGGAGGCGGCGACGTGAGGGCGCGTATCTCCCTCTCCCTTTGGGAGAGGGGTAGGGGCGAGGGGTTTAGGCTCCGCGGCCCAGAAGCCCTCATCCGTCGCCTACGGCGACACCTTCTCCCGGCGGGAGAAGGGACCCAATGACTCTCATCGACAGCCATTGCCACCTCGATTTTCCCGACTTCGCCGGCGACCTCGATCGCGTGGTCGAGCGCGCGCGGGCGGCCGGCGTCGAGCGCATGATCACCATCGGCACGCGCGTCCCGAAGGCCGCGGGCGTCGCGGCGATCGCGGACAAGTACGAGGACGTGTTCTTCACCGTCGGGACGCATCCGCATGAAGCGGCGGGGGAGGGGGCGGAGGATTTCGCCGCCATGCGCGAACTCGCAGCGCACCCCAAATGCGTCGGCATCGGCGAAGCGGGGCTCGACTATCATTACGACAATGCGCCGCGGGATGTCGCCCGGCGGGTGTTTCGCGGGCAGATCGCGCTTGCCCGCGAACTCGACCTGCCCCTTGTCATCCACACGCGCGACGCCGACGACGACATGGCGGCGATCCTGGCGCAAGAAATGGGGCAGGGGCGGTTTCGCGCCCTGCTCCATTGCTTCACCGGCTCGCGGGAACTCGCCGAGACCGCGCTTGGGCTCGGGCTGTTCATCTCGTTCTCGGGGGTGGTGACGTTCAAGAAGTCTGAGGGTCTGCGCGCCATCGCCCGCGACGCGCCTCTCGACCGGATCCTGGTCGAGACCGACGCGCCCTATCTCGCGCCGACACCCCACCGCGGCGGCCGCAACGAGCCGGCCTTTGTCGTCGACACCGCGCGCATCGTCGCGCAAACGCGCGGGCTCGCTTTCGAAGAGCTGGCGAGAGCGACGCGCGCCAACACCCTTGCCGTATTCCGCAAGTTGGCCCCCGCCGGCGACAAGCAGGCCCCCGGATCGCCGCATTGACCCTGAGATTCACCATCCTCGGCTGCGGCTCGTCGGGCGGCGTGCCGCGGGTCGCGCAAGGGTGGGGCGCCTGCGATCCGGCCAACCCGAAAAACCGCCGCCGGCGCTGCTCGATGCTGGTCGAACGCCCGGGGCCCGGCGGCGTGACCGCCGTGCTCATCGACACTTCGCCCGATTTGCGCGAGCAATTGCTCGACGCCGGCGTCAAGCGGCTCGACGGCGTCCTGATGAGCCATTCCCACGCCGATCACACCCACGGGATCGACGATCTGAGGCCGCTTTGGGTCGCCATGCGCCGCCGCCTCGCCATCCACATGGACGAATCGACTTCGCTCGTCGTTCGCAAGGCGTTTTCCTATATTTTTCAATCGCCCGACGGAGGCTCCTACCCTCCGATCGCAATCGAGCTGCGCCTTGAGCCGGGCAAGCTCTGCCGGATCGACGGCGAAGGAGGGGCGGTCGAGGCGACGCCGTTCGAGCTCGACCACGGCGACATCAGCGCGCTCGGTTTCCGGTTCGGCAACGTCGCCTACACGCCCGACCTCAAGCGCATTCCGGAAGCGAGCCGTCCGTTCCTGGAGGGTCTCGACCTGTGGATCGTCGACGCGTTGCGCGATCGCCCCCACCCGACGCATTTCAGCCTCGACGACGCGCTCGAGTGGATCGAGACGATGCGCCCGCGCCGGGCGATCCTCACCAACCTGCACAATGACCTCGACTACGAAACCCTCCGCGCGAAGCTGCCGGCGCATGTGACCCCGGCCTATGACGGAATGCGCGTCGAGAGCTCCGAGGTCGAAGAAGGAGCCATGCGATGACGCCGGTCGAAAGCGCGATCCACGATTTCGTGCGCGAGCATGCGGAAGCGGAGACCCGCTTCCTGGCCGAGATCGTCAAGGTTCCGTCGGACAATCCGCCCGGGGATTGCGACCGTTCCGCAGAAGCCGTCGCCAGGCTATTGGAAGGGCTTGGCTTTCAGGTCGAGCGCCACAAGGTTCCGGAAAGCCTGGTCAAGGCCAATGGCATGGTCTCGGCGACCAACCTGATCGTCCGGCGACGGTTCGGGCAGGGGGGTCCGACAATCGCGCTCAACGCCCATGGCGACGTGGTGCCGCCGGGATCGGGTTGGACGCACGACCCTTACGGCGCCGAGATCGTCGACGGCTGGATGGTCGGGCGCGGAGTCGCGGTGTCGAAGTCGGACATCGCCAGTTACGCCTTCGCTATGCTGGCGCTTGAAAAGTGCGGGGCCGAGCTCAACGGCGCTGTCGAACTGCACGTGACCTATGACGAGGAGGCGGGCGGCGAGATCGGCCCGCGCTATCTCATCGAGAACGGCCTCTCGCATCCGGATCTGGCGATCGGCGCGGGCTTCTCCTATGCAGTCGTCAACGCCCATAACGGCTGCCTTCATCTCGAGGTCGAGGTCCTCGGCCGCTCGGCCCACGCCGCCCGCCCCTCGACCGGCGTCGATGCGCTCGAAGCGGCGAATGCGGTCCTTTCGGCCCTTTATGGCTGGCGCGGCGGGCTTCAGGCGCGGACCTCGGCCATTCCCGGAATCGGCTCGCCGCAGATGACCGTCGGCCTGATTTCGGGCGGGATCAACACCAATGTGGTGCCGGACCGCGTGACCTTCCGCCTCGACCGGCGCATGGTTCCGGAAGAGAGCCCGGCCGAGGCGGAGGCCGAATTGCGCGCCGTCATCGCCCGCGCGGCGGCGCTCCATCCCGCCGCCAAGGTCGAGGTCCGCCGCATCCTCATCGCCGAGGCGCTCCAGCCGACCCCCGCCGGAGCGAAGCTGACCGAGGTTCTCTGCCGGCAGGCGAGCCGGGTCATGGGAGAGAAGGTCGCAGCCTCCGGCGTGCCGCTCTACACCGACGCGCGACATTACGCGAAGGCAGGCGTTCCAATCGTCCTCTATGGCGCAGGCCCCCATACGATCGAGGAAGCCAACGCCCACCGCGCCGACGAGCGCCTGCCGCTCGCGGACTTGATGAAGGCGACCGAAGTCATCGCGCTGACCCTCGCCGAACTCATGCGGGCTTGAAGCAGACGAGGCGCGCGCCCTTCCCATGGCCGGAGATTGACGGTTGTGTGACGGCGGTCACAGCCGGCTAAGCCGGGAACGTCTAGAGCCCGGGGAATTTGCGGTTCTCTCGTCCATTTGGGGAGGGGCTTGTGATTGTCGACCGCGCCTGGATCCAGCGCAACATCGGCGTTGATCTCGCGACCGTTTCCATTCCGCCATCGGCTCACGCGATGCGCGCCGCGGCTCAGCGGAACGCCAGTCTCGACGATATTCAACGCGACATCATCGATTTCGACTCCGAGGGTCCGGAAGGCGCCGCCTTCCTTGCCTTCACGAAGGCGACCGGGCTCAGCCGCTTCGTCGACATTCCCTGGCCCAAGGGCCTCGCGCCGACCCCGGCCGCGAAGGCGCCGGCCGGCGGCGCCAAGCCTTTGCCGCGCGCGGACGCCCTCATCGTCACGTGGACCGTGGATGAAGGGCACGCGCTGAGCCGCGTGCTGACGCCGGGCAAGGATTCTCGTAACGACTATGTCGCGTACACACACAATTTTGCGGCGCTAGCCCGCCCGATGAACAAGGGCTCGCCGGCGGTTCAGGCGAGGCGGCTCGGAGCGTTCTGGACGACGACGATCGGCGGCAAGAAGGCGGTTGTTTTCAAGTCCGAGTCGCATCTATCGCAAGACACCAACAAGCATTTTCCCGCAAGTGGAATTCTGCCGAACGCTCAAGTCTGGAAACAGATCATCAGCGAGGTGCAGCCCACGCTCGTTCTGACCACCGGCACCGCCGGCGGCATCGGCAAGGACTTCGAGGTCGGCGACGTGGTTGTCAGCCCGATCGCGCGCTTCGATTCGACGAGCTGGCTGAAGAAGGCGCCGTTCGCCAGCGCGACCTTCGCGAGCCACATTGCGCGGACGAAATTCTTCTCTCAGGCGAGCGCCCTGTTCAAGGCGAACGCCTCGCAGCTGCCCTCGGACAATACGCGTTCGCCCGCGATCACCGTCGTCGCGCCGTCAGACGTTTCCTCCTCGATCGTGACGACGGACTTCTTCGGCTTCGACACCACCGACGATCATTTCAAGCTCCAGGGCCTCGGCGACGCCTCCGAGATGGGAGACGCCGTGCTGGGCATGGTCGTCCAGTCGCTCGGCGACGCGCCGCCCTGGCTTGCGATCCGCAACGTCTCGGACCCCCAGATTGCGGCCGAAGGCACGCTCAAGCAGCAGGCTCAGGCCGCGGCGACGATCTACAAGGCTTACGGGCGCTGGAGCTCCGTCTGCAGCGCAATCGTGTGCTGGGCCGCGGTGGCCGCTCTTTGAGGCCCTGCCGCGGGCTCGCCTTCGCCCCCGCGGCTTTGGCGCCGGCCGAGCTGTTTCAAAGGGTTAGGCGCCGAAACCTGTCCTGCTTCAACCCGTTGATACGAGCGCGCTCCCCGGCCCCCGGATTGGGAGTCAGGTTCCATAATATATATTATGCGAATCAAGGTCCCGGGGTCGAGAATCGAAAACCGGGCCGAAGGCGCCTGATCTAACAGACTGACTTGATTGAGCCGGCGTCGCGACCGCGCTCGGTCGCGAGGAGCGCATAATGCTATCTGGCGGCCGACGGCGCCAATCAGATCAAGCTGAGCTGCGAGACGAGCTTGTCAAGGAGAGCGGCGGCTCATTGGCCCGGTCAAGAAGCTAAAATGTGGTCGCGCCGGACTTGTGCGGCGGCGGCCGGGCGGCTCCAGAAATCGCTTTTCCGAATGGCCCGGCCATGCAACGAATGGCGAGCTGATTCGCGAAACGTCGGGCTCAAGGCCTCTTCGCGGTGCGCCAAAGTCGCATGCGCTTGAGGCCGATCCGCCTCGCCGGCCGTCGCAACCAGGGAGGCAGGCCAATGACCATCGCCAACGCGTCGCCACGCCTTTACAACGAGGATCTTGCTCCGGCCCGCGTGAGAAACTGGGGCGCCTTCAGCATCTTCAACGTCTGGACCTCCGACGTTCATAGCCTCTGGGGCTATTATCTCGCGGCGAGCCTCTTTCTCATCTGCGGCAATTTTTTCAATTTCATCATTGCGATCGGAATCGGTTCGCTGGTCATTTTCGTTTTAATGAATCTGGTCGGGTTGGCGGGCGTCAAGACCGGCGTTCCCTACCCGGTTCTCGCTCGCGCCTCGTTCGGGACCTTCGGGGCCAACCTGCCGGCGCTGGTGCGGGCGGTGGTCGCCTGTTTCTGGTACGGCGCGCAAACAAGCGCCGCCTCCGGCGCCATCGTCGCCCTGCTCCTGCGCAGCAGCGCGATCGCCGAATTCAACAAGAGTTCGCATCTCCTCGGGCACACGAGCCTGGAGACGATCACTTTCATCATCGTATGGGCTTTGCAGCTTCTCATTATTCAGCACGGAATGGAGACCGTGCGGCGATTCCAGGACTGGGCGGGTCCGGCGGTGTGGGTGATGATGCTGATCCTCGCCATTTACCTCAGCGTGAAAGCCGGCGGGATTTCGTTCGGAAGCGAGATTCCGCGCGATGTGCTGATCAAGAAGACCGCCGACGCCGGCATTCCTTTCGAGCCCGGCACGTTTGCGGCGCTGGCCGCGGTTGCTGCGACCTGGATCACCTATTTCGCCGCGCTCTATCTCAATTTCTGCGACTTCTCGCGCTTCGCGCCGGACAAGCGGGCGGTGTGGACCGGGAATGTCTGGGGTCTGCCGATCAATCTCATCCTGTTCTCGTTCGTCGCCGGCATCACGACCACGGCGGCTTACGCCGTCTATCACGAGGCGCTTCTGCATCCAGACGAGATTTCGGCGCGCTTCGACAATTGGTTCCTGGCGCTGGTCGCCGCGCTCACCTTTGCGGTCGCAACCCTCGGCATCAACGTGGTGGCCAATTTCGTTTCGCCGGCGTTCGACTTCGCCAACGTGTTCCCGAGCATGATCGACTTCAAGAAGGGCGGCTATATCGCCGCCCTGATCGCGCTCGTCCTTTATCCTTTCGCGCCGTGGGAAGGGAGCGCGGCGAGCTTCGTCGGCATCATCGGCTCGACGATGGGGCCGATCTTCGGCGTGATCATGGTCGACTATTATCTCATCCGCAACGGCGAGGTCGACGTTCCGGAACTTTATCGCGAGGAGGGCGTCTATCGCTACACGAACGGCTGGAACCTCAACGCGGTGATCGCCGCCGCGGTCGGCGCGATCTTCTCCAGCATCCTGCCGAACTTCACCCATATCCTGCCGTCGTGGTGGGGCGTCTATGGCTGGTTTTTTGGAGTGGCGATCGGCGGGGCGGTCTATTACGCGCTGGTCAGGGCTCGCGGCGCGCCCGCCCCGCGCGCCGTTCGCCCGGCCGAGTAGGCGGACATCACGATGCGCGCCTTGATCGGGAGCGCCGTCCTGGCGACCGGAGTCTTGCTGTCGCTGACCCTGTCCGCATCCGGTGACGAAAGCCAGCCCGCCCAATCGTCCGTGCAAAAGGCTCAATCGAAAAAAGACTGCCGGTCAAAGTGCGAAGGGCAATACAGCGAGTACAAGTGCACGGAAGGAGTGGCCCCGATGCACAGTCCTTGCGAATTGTTCAATCAGTGCTTGAGCGATTGCGACTGACCACCGGCGACGCGTGAGCGCCTCATAGACCGCGCGCGGCTTCCGCGAGGCTGGTTCCGCGTTCCGAACCCCCTGACGTCGCGCGGCGGCGAGGCGTGTCTTGGCAATCCCCTACTCGGTTCCGGTGAC
>DATGHB010000064.1:0-2608 GCA_035308265.1 Roseiarcus sp. | reverse complement strand
GTCCCGGCAAGCACAGCCTGCACAAGGCGCCGCACCAGCCTCGGGTCGAGAAGCGTGCTGCTGTCCGCGCGCTCCCTTAAAGCAGCGACCCGAGCGCGGCCGCCGCGCACGGGCGAGTGCAGGCCAATGGGCGCATGGTGTCCGACCTCTATCTGTTTGGGGTCAAGAAACCATCGGAAAACAAGCGCGACTGGGATTATTACAAGCTGCTCGCGACCGTGTCCGGGAGCGCCGCCTATCCGACCGCCGCCAACAGCGGCTGCCCGTTGACGAAATAAGGGATACGCGCCGGCGGGCCGCTCGCCGCCTCGCGAGGCATCTCCCACGCGCGCGGCCCGGCAGACAAGGCGCCGCGAGGCCGCGCTCGTCTTCAGCCGAACAGCGCGGCGGCGTCGCGCGCCTCCACCATTTGAACCTGGGCGGCCGCGGAAAATGTATACTGCCGACCGGTCGCGGGACCGCGCACGACCATTCCGCTCGCCGCGACCGACCGGAGCGCCACCAATCCCCCCGGCGCAGGCGCGACGGCAGGCGCGCGCTGCCGGCTGGCGACGGGCGAGCTCGGGCTCGGGCGCGCGACCGGCCTTTGACCGATGAAAGGCGAACGTGTCCTGCCGCGGCAGCCCATCGGTCAATCTCCGCCGGAGGTTTCTGGAAGGCGCTCGATCACCACCGGCTCCGGGCTCATGCGCTCGAGCAGAAAGGCGGCGCCCGAAAGGGCGAGCCAGGTCATGACAAGATTGAGAGCGCCCTCCGAGACGAAAAAGGCGAGCGGAATCGCGATCCACACGCTCAGACAGCCGAAGCAGTCGGCGAGCCTGCCGAACACCGAGTCTCCGAGCCGCGAGCGCAGCCGGGCCACGATCGCGCCAGGACCGTCCTCGCTCGCCAGCAGATGGCTGACCCGCCAGGTCACGAGCGAGGCCAGAAAGAATCGGATCCAGAATTCGGAAGGGTCCATGGCGCCAGATCTCCGGCCGCGTCCCTGACTGGCGAAGCGCCTCCCTTTTGACGAAGGATTAGAGCGCAGCTCGCGGAAAAGGGGAAGCGGGTTTTTGTGACGAGTCTCGCTGAGGTTGTCTCTGCGGCGCTACCGGTCCGGATTGGTCGCCGTCACGATCCAGATGGCGGCGCCTAGCGGCACGCTGTTCCCCCGCGCGTGGGCGGCGAGCGCCTTGCGTATATCCGCTCCCACCGCGGCGCGGACCGCCTCGCTCTGGTCGGCAAGCATCCGGCTCGTCGGCCCGAGCGTCAACGCGGCCCTGACCGCTGTGTCGAGCCCGCGGCCGGCGCCGATGTCGAGTTCGAGATCCGCGGGGGTGAGCGCGACATCCATGAAGCCTGCGTCGGTCAGGATCCGCCGCACGCGCGGTTCGGCCGCCAGGGCGAACGGCCCCGGCGCCTCGGGATCCATTTCGGGCAGGGGAGGGGCGTGCTTCAGGGCTTCCCTGAGCGGCACGACGAAGAACGGGTTCTCCCTCGCCTCGCGCCAGCAGGCGAAAGCGAGCCGGCCGCGGGCTTTCAGGCCCTTGCGCAGGTTGGCGAACGATTTCGCCGGGTCGGCGAAGAACATGACCCCGAACCGCGAGGCGACGAGATCGGCGCCGTTGGGCTTGAAAGGGTAGACGGTGGCGTCGGCGCGTTCGAACCTGACGGGCAGGCTTTGCGCCCGCTCGCGGGCGCGGGCGAGCATCGGCTCGGAAATGTCGACGCCCAGGACGTCGCCGCCGGGCGTGACGCGGTCGGCGAAGGCGATCGTCGTCGCCCCGCAGCCGCAGCCGACGTCGATCACCCGTTCGCCGGGCTTCGGATTCGCCGCGGCGATCAGGCGGGCGGAGACTGGGCGCAGCACGTGATCCTGATGTTCCTGATTGTCGGTCCATTTCTGTCCCGCGGCGGAGTTCCAGTATTCGGCCTGCGCGGAATTGTCGGCGTGAACTGGCGCGACGGACATGCGATACTCCTTCCCTGCTCAGGCGGCGAAGCGAGCGGCCTGTTCCTTTCGACTATACAGGCCGAGATGACGACGGTCTTGATGGATGGCCGCCATGGAACAGCAAAAGATTCCCCGCAAGGCGACCGCGGCGCGTCTTGTTCGCGCTGTCCGGGCCTTCGCGGGCTCCGAGAGCGGATGGAAAGCGAAGATGATGCTCGCGGCGCTCATCTTGCTTCTGTGCGGCGCCAACGGTCTGAACGTCGTCAACAGCTACGTGAATCGCAGCTTCATGACGTCGATCGTGGAGCGCAACCAATCTCAGTTCGTTCGGCTGGCGATCCTCTATATCGGCGTCTTCGCGGCTTCGACCATTGTCGCCGTCATCGCCCGGTTCATCGAGGAGCGCCTTGCCCTGTTGTGGCGCGAATTCGTGACCAGGCGAATGATCGGGTTCTATCTGGCCGACGGCGTCTACCATCGTCTGAGCGGATCCGCCGAGCTCACCAATCCGGATCAGCGCATCTCCGAGGACGCCAGAACATTCACGGCCACCACGCTCTCCTTTGCGCTGATGGCGTTCAACAGCGCGTTCACGATCGCGGCGTTTTCGGGAGTGCTTTGGCTGATCAGTCCCTTGCTGTTCGCCGTGTCGGTGACGTACGCCGCTTGCGG
>DATGHB010000063.1:0-4580 GCA_035308265.1 Roseiarcus sp. | reverse complement strand
GTGGCCTACGCGGGCTCGATCGGCGCCTACGCCGAGGAGCGCAATATTGAGGCGCAATTCCTGGTCAAGCTGCCCAAGTCGATTTCCTACGATACGGCCGCGGCGATGATGCTCAAGGGCCTCACCGCGCAATATCTCTTGCGCCAGACTTACCGCGTCAAAGATGGCGACACGATCCTGGTCCACGCCGCGGCCGGCGGCGTGGGGCTCATCCTGTGCCAATGGCGCAAGGCGCTCGGCGCAACGGTGATCGGCTGCGTCGGGTCGGCGGAAAAGGCCGCGCTGGCGAAGAAGGCGGGGGCGAAACACACGATCCTCTATCGCGACGAGGATTTCGCCAAGCGGGTGGGCGAGATCACCAAGGGCGCGAAATGCAATGTCGTCTACGACGGGGTCGGCAAGGCGACCTTTCCGGCCTCGCTCGACTGCCTCAAGCCCTTTGGCGTGTTCGCGAGCTTCGGCTCCGCCTCGGGAGCGATCGAAGCGTTCAACATCGGCCTTCTGGCTCAGAAGGGCTCGCTGTTCGCGACCAGGCCGACGCTGTTCACCTATATGGCCGATCGCGCCCGGGCTGAGAAAATGGCGCGCGATCTCATCGGCGTGGTCAGCCGTGGCGAGGTCAAGATCCGAATCGGCCGGAAGTGGCCCTTGGCCGAAGCCGCCGAGGCGCATATCGCGCTCGAGAGGCGCGAAACGACCGGCTCCCTCATTCTCGTCCCTTGAAGCCAGAGCCCACGGCCATGCTTCAGCCAAGTTTTCGCGTCACGAGCCCGTTGCTTGGCGTGGGCTCGCCGCCCCTGTATAGGACGGGCGGGCCGCCGCGCGGCCGCGTCGCGGATGAACCGAGAAGGGCGTTTTGGGCCGAATGATCGAACCGACCGTGAAATCCGCAAACGCCGCCGTCACGCCCGTCAAGAAGGAGGAGGGGTGGTGGGAGACCGTCAAGGTCATCATCGAGGCGCTCCTGATCGCGCTGGTGGTGCGCACGGTTTTGTTCCAGCCGTTCAACATTCCCTCAGGCTCGCTAATCCCGACGCTGCTCGTCGGCGATTACCTGTTCGTGTCCAAATACGCTTACGGATACTCGCATTTCTCGCTGCCCAGCTTCCTCGACCTTGATCCCCAGGCGATGCCCGGCCGCATCTTCGCCTCCCAGCCCAAGCGCGGCGACGTCATCGTGTTCAAGCTGCCGAGCGACGGCGAGACCGACTATATCAAGCGGCTGATCGGTCTTCCCGGCGACAAGATCCAGGTTCAACACGGGCGGCTCATCATCAACGGCCAGATGGTCCCGCGCCAGCCGATCGCGCCTTTCCTGACCGTCAATCACTTCGGAAAGCCTGAGGAGGCGCCGCAATATCTCGAGACGCTTCCCGGAGGGGTGACGCACCGGATCATCCAGATCGACGGCGACGACGGAACCTTCGACAACACCAAGGTCTACGAAGTTCCGCCCGGCCATTATTTCATGATGGGCGACAATCGCGACAATTCGAGCGACTCGCGGCTTGCGGGGGATCAGGGCGGGGTCGGCTATGTCCCGTTTGAGAATCTGATCGGCAGAGCCGAAGTGATTTTCTTCTCGATCGACGAGGGAACGCCGGCGTGGGAGGTGTGGCGCTGGCCTTGGGACGTGCGTTGGGAGCGCATCTTCAAACGGGTGCGCTAGACGCAGCGCAAACGGGCGCCCGCGAGCGGAGCGAAGCGCGGGCTCATCCTCCATCGGTCGGTCAATGAACAAGCTGCCGCGAGCCGAATTGTCGGCGTTGGAGCTGAGGCTCGGCTACCGCTTCCGCGATCCCGCCCTCGCCGTTCTCGCGCTCACCCATCTCTCGGCGCAGAGCGCGGGCGAGCAGGGCAGGGCCCAGTCCTATCAGCGACTCGAATTCCTCGGCGACCGGGTGCTGGGCGTGGTGATCGCGAGCCGGCTCTATCATGCCTTTCCAAAGGCGAGCGAGGGGGAACTGTCGATCCGCTTCGCCAAGCTTGTCAGGCGCGAGACCTGCGCCGAGATCGCCGCCCAGTGGGACGTGGGGCCCCATGTCGCGCTGGGTCTTGGCGAAGCGCGAGGCGGCGGCCGGAAGAAGGCGGCGATCCTGTCGGACGTGTGCGAATCGCTGATCGGGGCGGTGTTCGTCGATGGCGGCTTCGCGGCGGCCGAGGCGCTGGTGCTCGGCGCCTGGGGCGAGCGCATCACCGCCGGCGCCGAGCCCGCCCGCGACGCCAAGACCGCGGTGCAGGAGTGGGCCCAGTCGCGCGCGCTTCAGCCCCCGCGCTATGAGGAGGTCGAGCGGAGCGGCCCGGCGCACGCGCCCCATTTCGTCATGCGCGTCGTCGTGGAGGGCTTCGAGCCGGAGACGGGAGCGGCGACCTCGAAGCGGGCCGCGGAGCAGGCGGCGGCGCAGGCGTTCCTCGACCGCTGGGGCGCGACGTGACCGGGACGCGGTGCGGCTTCGTCGCGATTGTCGGCGCGCCCAACGCCGGTAAATCGACGCTTCTCAACGCGCTCGTCGGCGAGAAAGTGTCGATCGTCACCCGCAAGGCGCAGACCACCCGCTCGACGGTGCGCGGCGTGCTCATGAGAGGCGAGGCGCAGATCGTGCTCGTCGACACGCCGGGCCTGTTCGCGCCCAAGCGGCGCCTCGACCGGGCGATGGTCGCCGCGGCGTCGAGCGCCGCGGCCGACGCCGACGCGATCGTGGCGCTGATCGACGCCCGCAAGGAGGCCGACGCGAGCCTCACCGAAGAGACCGAGGCGATCCTGGCCGCGCTCCGCGACATGCGGAAGCCCAGGTTCGCGGCGCTCAACAAGATCGACCTCGTCGAGCGGCCGAAGCTGCTCGAAGTCGCGGCCAGGCTCAACGCGGCCCTTCGCTTCGAAGAGACCTTTATGGTGAGCGCCTCGACCGGCGACGGGCTCGACCGGCTCACCGACCGCCTTGCGGCGATCATCCCGGCGGGTCCGTGGCTCTACCCGGAGGACCAGATCGCGGACGCGCCGATCCGTTCGCTCGCCGCCGAAATCACCCGCGAGAAGCTGATCGAGCGGCTTCACGACGAACTGCCTTATCAGGCGACCGTCGAGACCGATGAATGGAAGGACCAGGCCGACGGCTCGGCCCGGATCGAGCAGACGATCTTCGTCACCCGCGAGAGCCACCGCAAGATCGTGCTGGGCGAGGGCGGGCGGACGATCAAGGCGATCGGAACCGCCGCCCGCAAGGACATCGCTGAAGCCCATGGCGCGCCCGTGCATCTCTTCCTGCACGTGAAGGTGCGGGAGAAGTGGCTCGAGGACCCCGAGCGCTATCGCGCCATGGGGCTCGAGTTCCCCAAGGGATAGGGGCGCGGCTCAACGCGGCCCCGGTCTCGGGGCAGGCGCGCAGGCATAAGCGCTGATAAACGTGCGTAAACGTCCGACAAACGGGAGCAAGCGCTAGTAAAATTGCTGGCGTTTACTAGCGCTTATTTTTCCGAATTGGGACTTTTCAATGGGTTACGGTCGATTCAAATAAGGAAAACTTATCCTCGTCTCAAGTTGTGTGCGAAATGTCTCAAGCGCTTTCGCCTCTTTTGAGGGGTCGCGCACGAGGCGCGGTGACGATCCCATTCGCAGTCTCCGGAAGCTCAAGATCTCGATCGGGCATTCTGGAGACATTAGCAGGCGATTCCGATTTTCGCAACACAAATTTCAAAAGATCGGCTTTTCCAGTGTCCGTTCAACGACATGACCGCATGTGCGGGCGTGCGGCGCTAAGCGCAAACAAAGACGCGCCGCCAACAGCAGATCGGCTTGCCAGGGACGCAGACGGCAGCGCTTTCCTGGACAAATCAACCGGTCCCCAACCGGACGCTCTCGCGCGCGATGAGAGGTCCTGAGGCCGCGCCGGCTGCGAGCGCCGTTGAGCGCCCCTCGCCGTCCAAAAGTTCAACCGCTCAAGGCGTCAGCACGCCGGGGTTCATGATCCCGGCGGGGTCGAGCGCGCGCTTCGCCGCGTCGAGCGCCCTTCCGAACAAAGCCGGACGCTGGGCGCGGTACCAGGGCATGTGGTCGCGCCCGACCGCGTGATGGTGGGTGATCGTGCCGCCGCCGGCGATCAGCGCGTCGGAGGCGCTCCTCTTGATATGCCGCCATTGTTCGATGAGGCGGTCGGGCTGCCCGAGCACGTTGAAGGTGTAATAGACCGCGGGCCCGTCCGGATAGACGTGGGTGAAGCGGGTCGAGACGGTTCCCTTATGGCCGGTCGCCTCGACAAGCGCCTCCTCCGTCGCCTTGCGGACCGCGTGGTGGAAAGCTTCGAACTTATCCCAGGTGATCGCGGTCTCGAACGTGTCGTTGATGACCCCCATCGGCACGGTGAGCTCGCGCCCATAGGGCATGCGGATGAAGGCGGTCCGCCAGCGTAAGGCCGCGCCCTCGTCGGAGTGGCGGCGCCCGTCGTGATCGGCCATGAGCTCGATCGCGCGCTTGATCCACGCGTCGACGGGATGGTCGGCGGATTCGAAGGCCAACACAAGCAGGCTCTCGTCGTAGGCGTTGACGCCGTAGGCGCCTGCTTCGTCATTGTCGATGACGCGCA
>DATGHB010000062.1:0-4402 GCA_035308265.1 Roseiarcus sp. | reverse complement strand
GACCTTCGCCACATGAGGCGCAGGCGCCCAAGTTTGAGCCTCTCTAATCTTCGATGGGCCAACCTCTGCTTTGAGCAAGACGAGTTTTTCAACGGAATTCGTCGACAGCAGACCTTGCTGCACATTTGGACTAGGTCCGCTTCCCGTCCCCAAACCGGTCGCTCGCGTAAAGGCGATTGGGCTCTGACCCTAAGGGCTCGGCTTCGTCGCGGCGAAGAGGTAGTTCACGGCGGTGTCGGACGAGAGGCGCCAGTCGCGGCGGAACGGGTCGTAGACCATGCCGCGCACGTTCACCCGCCTCAGACCCGCGGCGCGGGCGAAGGCGGTGAGTTCGAGCGGGGTCACGAATTGCTCCCAGCGGTGGGTTCCGGGCTCGAGCCAGCGCAGCACATATTCGGCCCCGACGATCGCAAGCGCGAAGCTCTTCAGCGTACGGTTCAAGGTCGAGGCGATGAGGAGGCCGCCGGGTTTGACCAGCGATGCAGCGGTCGCAATGAACGCATTCGGATCGGCGGCATGCTCGATCACCTCCATCGCGCTCACCACTTCGAACCGCCGCGGCTCGGCCGCGAGCGCTTCGACCGTGCCGGCGCGATAGGTGAGATGGGCGCCGGTCTCGTCGGCGTGACGGCGGGCGGCCTCGATTGCGCTGAGCGCCGGATCGACGCCGACGACGTCGGCGCCGAGCCGCGCCATCGGCTCGGCGAACAGCCCGGCCCCGCAGCCGACATCGAGGAGGCCGACGCCGGCGAGCAGCGCGCCGGCCGGCGTCAGGAGCTTGAAATGCCGCGCGATCAGGTCGCGCGCCCAGGCGATCCGGACCGGGTTCAGGCGGTGCAGCGGCGCCATCGGCCCGTCCTCGTCCCACCAGGCGTCGCCGAGCGCGTCGAAGCGCGCGACCTCCAGCGGCACGACGCTCGGCGACGGCCCCGCTGACATCGGCAAATCCTTTCGCTTGGCGGGCGAGAGCGCGTTGACCCGTCCGGCGCGCAGCCTTATAGGGCGCCCGCACGCATTGCGCGAGCCTGCCGCCTCCCCGAGCTTGTCCAAGGATCCATGCCGCGTCTGGTGATGAAATTCGGCGGCACGTCGGTCGCCGACGTTGAACACATCCGCAACGTCGCGGCGCATGTGAAACGGGAGATCGAGGCTGGCGCGGAAGTCGCGGTCGTGGTCTCGGCGATGGCCGGCAAGACCGACGAGCTGGTCGCCTGGTGCAAGGAAGCGGGCTCCCACTTCGACAACGCCGAATATGACGCCGTCGTCGCCTCGGGCGAACAGGTGACGGCGGGATTGCTGGCGCTCGTGCTCAAGGACATGGGGCTCAAGGCGCGGTCGTGGGCCGGGTGGCAGGTTCCGCTGCTCACCGACGGTGCGCATGGCTCGGCGCGTATCGCCGCGATCGACGGAACGCGGCTCATCGCGGCATTCGAGGCGGGCGAGATCGCGGTCGTCGCCGGCTTTCAGGGCCTCCACAAAGGCACGGGCCGGGTGACGACGCTGGGGCGCGGCGGGTCGGACACTTCGGCCGTGGCTCTCGCCGCGGCGATCTCGGCCGACCGCTGCGACATCTATACCGACGTCGACGGCGTCTATACGTCCGACCCCCGCCTCGTGCCGAAGGCGCGCCGGCTCGACAGGGTGTCGTTCGAGGAAATGCTGGAAATGGCTTCGCTCGGCGCCAAGGTCTTGCAGGTGCGCTCGGTCGAACTGGCGATGGTGAACAGGGTCAGGCTCTACGTGCGTTCGTCGTTCGACGATCCCGCGCATCCCGGGCTTGGCACGCTCATCTGCGACGAGGAGGAGATCATGGAGCAGGAGGTTGTCACCGGCATCGCCTTCTCGCGCGACGAAGCGCAGATCACCTTGCGCGAGGTCGCCGACAAGCCGGGTGTCGCAGCGGCGATCTTCATGCCGCTGGCGGAGGCCAACATCAATGTCGACATGATCATCCAGGTCGTCTCCGGCGACGCGACGACGACCGACATCACCTTCACCGTGCCCGCGGCCGAGTATGAGCGCGCGATCGGCCTGCTCAAGGAGCGGCAGGGGAGAATCGGCTACGCCAAGCTCAACGGGGCGCGGGACGTGGTGAAAATCTCGGCGATCGGGGTCGGCATGCGCTCGCATTCCGGCGTCGCGGCGCGCGCATTCCGCGCGCTGGCCGAGAAGGGGATCAACATCCGCGCCATCACCACCTCCGAGATCAAGCTCTCGATGCTGATCGACGACGCCTACACCGAACTCGCGGTGCGCACCCTGCACACGCTCTACGGGCTGGACGCGACGGCCTGACGCGCCGGGCGCGCCGCTTCTTCCCCGCCGTCAGCCTCCAGCGCGTCGAGTTCGAGCGGGCGCTCCTTGCCGCGGACGGGGAACTCCCCGAGCCTCAGCCGCGCGACGCCCGGAGGCAGGGCGGTGAGGCGCTCAATGAGGGTCGCGGAGGCGAGCGCGCGGTGGCCCGTCTCGCGGCACGCCTCCAGAATGCGGGCGGCGGTGTTCATCGTGTCGCCGATCAGCGCGATCTCTCTCCTCAAGGTCCCGAGCTCGCCGACCGCAACCGGGCCGCAATGCAGGCTGGCGCGGAAGTCGGGGACAACGCCGAATTCGCGCTCATAAGCCGGGCCTTGCGAGGCGATCCGGTCGCGGGCGGCGAAAACGGCGCTGACGCACGCCGGTGGGTTGGCGCCGGGCCCAAGGCGCCAGGTCGCGATCACCTCATCGCCGACATATTTGTGAATCGCGCCGCCAGCTTCCGCGACCGCGAACGAGACATCGCCGACGAAGCGGTTGAGGAGCCTCAGGTAGCCGAGTTCGCCCAGGCGCTCGGCGATGGCGGTCGAAGCGCGCATGTCGATGAACAGGAGCGCGCGCTCCTCGATCCGGGGGTTGTGATAGCGCCCGGCGGCGAAAGCGAATAATACGCCGGGGCCGAGGAGGTCGTTGACGCTGAGCAAGAGAATCGCGCCCACCGCCAAAACCAGCGAAAAGATGAGGTCGAAAGGCCGGACTCCCCCAAAGCCAGCCCCCGCCGCCTCATTGACGACGGCGATGACGATCACGATCACGCCGACGTAAAGGACCGAACGCAGCGCGAAATAGATGAGAAACGGCAGCGGACGGATGAAGCCGCCGGAATTGCGTCTCAGCACGAATCGTTCGAGCAAAACGAAGCTGGCCGCGCACGAGGCGCCGACCAGACCGCCGGTCGCTGGCGATCCATACCGAGCCCCGGCATAGAGCGCGCCGATCAGGAAGCCCCCGAACATGCGCAAGAGGACGAAGCGAAGGATCGACTGACCCGGCATCCCCGCGACTATAGACCGCTTCGCATCCCGCGCCGAACGGGTGGGGGAAGCGGAGCAGCCTCAGGCCAGGCGCGCTGCTTCATGCTGTTCATGACGAGGCCGACGACATTGCCGCCGATCGCGCCGGCGATGAGCTGGATGATGAGGTTGATGATGGTCCCAGACATAGAAACCTCCTCCACTGTCGCCGCGTGCCGAACAGCTCAACGGGGCAGCGAGAAATCTCCCTGGGATCGATTGGTTTCCGCCCTGATTCCGCTCCGCTTCGGACACAAGTCAACCGCCGCACTGCTCCATTTCGAACATGATTGCGCGATCGAGGGGGCGCCGGCTCGTCGCCGCGGGGGCGGACGGCGCATGGAGCGTGGCTCTGGAGATTCGGACCGCATCTCTGCTAAGGCTCGCCGTCCTCGCCCGCGACGGATCGAAGCGTCATGAAAGACCCCTACGAGACCCTCGGCGTCTCCAAGACCGCCTCGGCCGACGAGATCCGCAAGGCCTACCGGAAGCTGGCCAAGAAGCTGCACCCGGACCTCAATCCGGGCGACAAGGGGGCCGAGGAGCGGTTCAAGGAGGCTGCCGCCGCCAACGATCTTTTGTCCGATCCGGATAAGCGCCGGCGCTACGACGCTGGCGAGATCGACGCCTCGGGGATGGAGAAAGCTCCGCCGAACGCACGATACTACCGCAACTACGCGGCGGAGGGCGGCCACCCCTACGAGGGTCAGGGCGCTTACGGGGACTTCGCCCAGGGCGACGATCTGTTCGCCGAGCTCTTGCGGCGCAGCGCCGAACAGGCGCGGCGCCGGCCGGGCGCGGATTTGCATTACGAACTCCCAATCGACTTCCTCGATGCGGTCAACGGGGCGAGCAAGACCATCACCCTGCCGCAGGGCGGGACATTGAATGTGACCATTCCCGCAGGCGTCGAGGACGGGCAAACCTTGAGGCTGCGCGGCAAGGGCGGCCCAAGTCCCGGCGAGGGCCCGCCGGGCGACGCGCTGGTGCAGATCGTGGTCAGGCCGCACCGCTATTTCACCCGCGAAGGCGACGACATCCTTGTCGATCTGCCGATCAGCGTGAAGGAGGCCGCG
>DATGHB010000061.1:0-3914 GCA_035308265.1 Roseiarcus sp. | reverse complement strand
GGCGATCGGCTTCGGAATCGAATGGACGATCGCGCGCTCAAGCGCGATGAAGAATTCGGGCCCCGGCTCGGACGGCACGGAGCGGATGACGCCGCCGGCCATGAGGAAGCCGAAGGCGTGGATCGGATAGGAGGGGTTCGGAACCAGCACCACGTCGCCCGGCGCGGTGATCGCCTGGGCCATGTTGGCGAAGCCTTCCTTCGAGCCGAGGGTCGCGACGACCTGCGTCTCGGGATCGAGCTTCACGGAGAACCGCCGCGCGTAATAGCCGGCCTGGGCGCGGCGCAGGCCCGCGATGCCCTTCGAGGCCGAATAACGGTCGGTGCGCGGCTTGCCGACGGTTTCGACGAGCTTCTCGATCACGTGCCTCGGGGCGGGCAGGTCCGGGTTGCCCATGCCGAGGTCGATGATGTCGGCGCCGCCGGCGCGCGCCTTGGCCTTGAGCTTGTTGACCTGCTCGAAGACATAAGGCGGCAGGCGCCGCACCCGGTGAAAATCGCTCATCCTGCTTGCTGGCCCCGGATCGATTCGCGCTTCATCGGCCGATCCGCCGATCGGGGCTTAGTAGCATTGGAAGCCAAAGGGCGGCAAACGCTTAAGACTATTGCTGAGCGGGAGGGCCGTTCGGCTTCGGCTTTTTTTCCGCCGCGCGCTCTTCCGCCAGCGCCTTGGCGGCTGGCGGAAAGGCTTGCCGAAGCGCGTCGTCGCGCTTGTCAACCGAGCTGAGGTCGCTCTTTATCGCCTTGAGCTGGTCGCTCTTCATCAGCGGCCGCGTAGGCTCGGGCGGGGGTTGGAACACCGGAATATAGTCGAGATCGCCGGCCGGTCGCGTCTTGCTGACGAAACCGGCGGGCGGCGGGACGTCGGTCGCGAATCCGAAAACCTTGAACGCCTGCTTCAGAATATTGTCCTGCTGCTGGGCGCAGACTTCCGAACCGGAGGCGGAAAGCGCGGCGAGGGCGAGAAGCCCGGCCCATGCCAATCTCCCCGGCCCGGCGCATTGTGCGCGAATAGTGGAAAGCATTTGCCTGAAAGTCCCGATGGCGTCCGGGCCCGGCAATGCCCTATTATTATGACCAAAACAGGACCGGGCCTCGCGCGCCCCCGAAGCGACAGGAAACGCTGACCATGGCCAAGACCAGTCCGCCCAGCCCGAGGGCGTCGCGCGCCAGGTCGCGGCCGATCAAGACCCGGCCAATCAAGGCCAAGGCCGGACGCACGTCCGCAAGCTCAAGCAAAACCAAAACCGCGCCTGCCCCGAGTGCATCGGCCGCCCCGACGCCGTCCCCCTCCCCCGCTCCGGCGCTGGCCGCGAGCACCGCAGGCGCCAAATCGTCCGGCGCGGGCGCCCACCCCCCAGGCCCCGACGTCGAGACGCTCGCCCACAACATCGCGCGGGCGATCGAAGAGGGCGGCAAGGCGCTGGCCGCCTATCTCGCCCCGCGGCAGACGGGTGAGATCAAGACCCGGTCCGGGGACGAAATCGGCGAGATGGTCCGGTCCATCGGCCGGGTTGCCGAATATTACATGGCCGATCCCGAGCGCACCGTTCAGGCGCAGGCGGCGCTGGCCGAGCAGTTCGTCGGCCTCTGGGCTTCGACCCTCAAGCGCCTGCAAGGCGATGAGGCCGAGCCGGTCGCTGCGCCCGACGCCGCCGACAAGCGCTTCGCCGACCCGGCGTGGCGCGACAATCCGTATTTCGACTTCATCAAGCAGGCCTACGTCCTGACGGCGCGCTGGGCGGACGATCTGGTCAGGCGCGCCGACGACCTCGATCCGCACGACCGCGACAAGGCGCAATTCTACCTTCGCCAGGTCATCGCGGCGCTCTCGCCCTCGAACTTCCTCGCCACCAATCCGGAGATCCTGCGCACGACGATCGCCGAGAGCGGCGAGAACCTGGCGCGGGGCCTGAAAATGCTGGCCGAGGACATCGAGGCCGGCCACGGAACCTTGCGCATTCGCCAGTCCGACGCGCGCGCCTTCAGGCTCGGCGTCAACCTGGCCGCCACGCCGGGCAAGGTGATGTTTCGCAACGCGCTGATCGAACTCATCCAGTACGAGCCGGCCACGCCCGAAGTCTTCAAGCGGCCGCTCCTCATCGTGCCGCCGTGGATCAACAAGTTTTACGTCCTCGACCTCAATCCGGAGAAATCGTTCATTGGCTGGGCCGTGGCGCAGGGGCTCACCGTCTTTGTCATTTCCTGGGTGAATCCGGACGAGCGTCACGCCGACAAGGACTTCGACAGCTATATGGGCGAGGGCATCCTCGCCGCGCTCGCCGCGGTCGGGCAAGCGACCGGCGAGCGGGAGGTTGCGGCGATCGGCTATTGCGTCGGGGGCACGCTGCTCGCCGCCACGCTCGGCTATATGGCCGCGGCCGGCGACAAGCGGATCACGAGCGCAACCTTTTTCGCTTCGCTCGCCGATTTCACCGAAGCGGGCGAGCTCAAGGTGTTCGTCGACGCCGAGCAACTGAAGGCGATCGAAGAGCGGATGGCCGAACACGGCTATCTCGAAGGCTCGCAGATGGCCAACGCCTTCAACATGCTGAGGCCCAACGAGCTCATCTGGTCGTACTACGTCAACAACTACCTCAAAGGCAAAGAGCCGATGCCCTTCGACCTCCTGGTCTGGAACTCGGATTCGACCCGCATGCCCGCCGCCAACCACAAATTCTATCTTCGCCACTGCTATCTTGAGAACGATCTCTCGAACGGCCGCATGGCGCTCGGCGGCAAGACACTCGACCTCAAGCAGGTGACGATCCCCATCTACGAATTGGCGACGAAAGAGGACCACATCGCGCCGGCCCGCGGGGTGTTCAGGAGCGCCCAATGTTTCGGCGGCCCGGTCCGCTTCGTGCTCGCCGGCTCCGGCCATATCGCCGGCGTCGTCAACCCGGCTGGCAAGCCGAAATACCAGTTCTGGACCGGCGGCCCGCCGCAGGGCGAATTCGACGCGTGGGACGCGAAGGCGAAGGAAACGCCCGGCTCGTGGTGGACAGACTGGGTCAAGTGGGTGGCCGCCCAGGCCCCGGCCAAAGTCCGAGCGCGCAAGCCGGGCGGGGGCAGGCTGAAACCGCTCGGCGACGCGCCGGGGGACTATGTACGGGTGAAGGCCTAAAACACGCGCTCCGCTTGGCGCTCCCTCCACCCGGCTATTTTGTGCTAGGGTTCAAACCACCAGCGGGAGAATGGACATTGCCCCAGGCGCCCCGATCGTCTCCCGCCGCCGCCATTGGCTCGCTCGCGCTGATCGCCGCTGTGGTCGCCTTCAGCGCCGCGGCCTTCGCTTATACGGCGGGATTGCTCTCGCCCGGGCGCCTGACGCCGCAGAAGCTGGTCGACGGCTTCGATCTGCGATCGGCCCCTCCGCTCGGACATAGGCGCAATCACTCCAAGGGCGTCTGCTTCACTGGAATATTCGAATCCAACGGCGCCGGATCGGAGCTGTCGAAGGCTCAGGTGTTCACGAAGGGCCAGTATCCCGTGGTCGGACGCTTCAACCTGGCCACCGCGGACCCGAACGCCGATGACGGGAAAGTGCGGGTGCGAGGCCTGGGGCTCATGATCTCCACGCCCGACAGCCAGGAGTGGCGGATGGCGATGATCGACGCGCCGTTCTTCCCCGTTTCAACGCCGGAGGCGTTCCACGAGCTCCAGATCGCTTCCGCGAGCAAGGCGCCCGACGCGATGGCGAAGTTCGCTCAAAGTCATCCCGAGATCGCGGCGTTCGGCGGCTGGGCCAAAGCCGCGCCCTGGACGGCGAGCTACGCCGAAGAGCGCTTCAACAGCCTCGACAGCTTCCTGTTCACCGACGCTTCCGGCAATGACCATGCGGTGCGCTGGTCGCTCGTCCCGGCGGCCGAGCCGGTCGCCGTTCCGCCGGAGGAGCTCGCGAAGCGGGGCCCC
>DATGHB010000060.1:0-11229 GCA_035308265.1 Roseiarcus sp. | reverse complement strand
GCGAGGCGCTCGGCAGTCACCCGCAAATGCATCTCTCCCTGCCCGAACAGCTTCAGTTCGGACATCTCGGCGTCCTGGACATAGGAGAGCGCGCGATCCTCCTCGCAAAGTTTGGCCAGCGCCGCGGCGAGCCTGACCTCGTCCTTTCGATCCCTGACGCGAATGGCGATCCCCTGGGTCGCGGGCGGAGCGGAGACCGCCTCGCCGGGCTCAGGCGCGGTTCGCCCCTCCGCGATGCGATCGCCGGTGGCGAGGTTTTCCAGCCGCGCGAAAGCGATGGTGTCGCCTTCTTCGGCGCGCGTCAGTTTGGATGAGGTGG
Organism: Roseiarcus sp.; assembly: GCA_035308265.1. Classification (GTDB taxonomy): domain Bacteria; phylum Pseudomonadota; class Alphaproteobacteria; order Rhizobiales; family Beijerinckiaceae; genus Roseiarcus. The sequence goes on along the minus strand of DATGHB010000060.1, from coordinate 10,910 downwards.
CGCCCATCAGCCGGGCCAGTCCGCCAATGCGCTCCTCGACGCCGCGCGAGTTGACCACGGTCGCGCCGTCGGGAAACGCGCCGCGCAGGACCCTCGCCAGCGACAGCTTGCCCCCGTGCGCGGTGTGGATCGTGCGCATCACTTGCGCCAGAGCTGGACCCTTGTCCTCGATGCCGAGCCGTTTGCGCGTATGGCCGATGCCTGGCGACTCGTGCCTCAGCGCCTTGAGGAGTCGGGTGACGCCATGGCCGCCGGTCGCCGAGCCTAAGAGCACCGGCACGACCCGCCCGTCGCGCAATTCGCGCGCCAGATCGTCGAAGACGAGGTCCTTCGGCGGGTCGATGTCGCTGATCAATTGCTCCATCAGGGCGTCGTCATAGTCGGCGAGCTTCTCGAGCATGAGATAGCGGGCCTCTTTCTGTTCGGGGACCACGCCCGCCGGCATCTCGACGAAGCTGGACGGCGCGGCCTCGCGGTAGACGAACGCCCGCTCGAGCGCGAGATCGATGAAACCGGTGGCGACGCCGTTCTCCCACACCGGAATCTGGCGCAACAGCAGGGGCGTGCGGGAGGCCGGCTGGAGCAATTCGAGCGTCTCGCGCAAGCTTCCGTTCGCCTGATCGATCTTGTTGAGGAACAGGATGCGCGGCAGCCCGAGGTCTTCGAGTTCGCGAAGGATGACCTGAAGCGCGGGGATCTTGCGCGGATCGGCCTCGCATACGACCACCGCGGCGTCGCAGACGGGCAAGGCGTAGCGCATGTCGTGGATGAATTCGATCGAGCCTGGGGAATCGAAGAACGTGAGCCGGTCGCCGAGATAGTCGATGCTGGCGACGTTGGGCTCGACGCTCATCGCATGGCTGCGCGCCTCCGAGCTCGAATCGCCGACGGTCGTGCCTTCGCGCACCGACCCTTGCCGCGCGAGGCCCCCGCCGCGCGCCAGGATCCCCTCGAGAAGGCTGGTTTTGCCGCTCTGAAACGGCCCCACGATGGCGACGAGGCGGGGACCGGCGACGCGGTTCTCGTGATTGGCTCCGCTCACTATCGGCCTCCCTCAAGCGTTGCGCCGAACGCGCCATGGCGCCCCGCCCTGGTCTTGGCGCGGGTCCTCATCGTCAACCGCCTGGGACCTCGTGTCGCTCAATCGCCATGCTCGCAAGAACAGGCGCGGCGCGCAAGACGTTTGCGACGAGCCCGCAAAGTCCCGGGGCGCGAGGCTCGCATTCGCCGCCCACCTCCTGTATGGGACGGCGCAATCGCGACGGCGCGAACACGGGCTTGCGGGGCGAGGTTAGAGGTTCATGGGTCAGGGCCAATCGATCGACGCCGGGCGGGCGACGGCCGCGCTCGGCGGGCGCTCGATTATTCTCGTCGGAATGATGGGGGCCGGCAAAACCTCGGTCGGCAAACGGCTGGCGGCGAAGCTCGGCTTGCCGTTCGTCGATGCCGACGCCGAGATCGAAGCGGGCGCTCAACTGACCATTTCCGAGATCTTCGAGCGGTTCGGCGAGCCTTATTTCCGCGAGGGCGAGCGCAAGGTGATCGCGCGCCTGCTCAATGGCGGACCGCTGGTGCTGGCGACCGGCGGCGGCGCGTTCATGAATGCGGCGACCCGCGACTATATCGCGAAGCACGGCGTCTCGATCTGGCTGAAGCCGAGTTTCGAAGTTCTGCTCGCCCGGGTGCGCAAGAAGTCCAATCGCCCGCTGTTGAAGACCGCCGACCCGGAACAGACGCTGCGGCGGCTCATCGAAGAGCGGTCGCCGACTTATGCGCTCGCCGATTTCACCGTCGAATCGCTCGACGGCTCCCATGACTCAGTGGTCGACGCCATCCTGAACCGCCTCGACGCGGCGCTGGGCAAGGACGCCAAAGCCCCGGCGCAGGCGAAACGCCGGGTGGACGTTCCGCTTGGGGCCCGCGCCTATTCGATCCTGATCGGGGAGGGCCTCCTCGATGAGGCCGGAGCCGAAATCGCGAGAATCGCGCCGGGCGCCAATTGCGCCGCAGTGACCGACGCCAGGGTTGCGCCGCTCTATCTCGATCGGCTCGCCGCAAGCCTCAAGCGAGCGGGTCTCAGCTCCACATCGATCGTCTGCCCGGCAGGCGAAGCGACCAAGTCCTATGCCGAGTTCGCCCGCGTTTGCGACGCGCTGATCGAGGCGCGCATCGAGCGGCGAGACCTGGTCATTGCGCTCGGCGGCGGAGTCATCGGCGATCTTGCCGGATTCTGTGCAGCGTCTCTGCGCCGGGGCGTGCGCCTGGTGCAGATCCCCACGACGCTGCTCGCCCAGGTCGACTCGAGCGTCGGCGGAAAGACGGGAATCAATTCGGACCATGGAAAGAACCTCGTCGGCGCCTTTCATCAGCCCTCCCTGGTGCTGGCCGACACGACCTGTCTCAATTCGCTCGGCGAGCGCGATTTTCGTGCCGGCTTCGCCGAAGTGGTCAAGTACGGGCTGATTGGCGACCGCGGCTTTTTCGAGTTTCTGGAGTCAAACTGGCGCGAGGTTTTCGCCGGCGGGCCGGCCCGCGCCGAAGCGATCGCGGTCAGCTGCGCAGCGAAGGCGCGGGTCGTCGCCGCCGACGAAACGGAGCAGGGCGAGCGCGCGCTGCTCAACCTCGGGCACACCTTCGGCCATGCCCTGGAGACCCTGACCCATTACGATCCTGCGCGGCTCGTGCATGGCGAGGGGGTCGCGATCGGCCTGGCTCTGGCGTTCCGCTTCTCCCGCGACCTTGGCCTTTGCTCAGGCCAGGACGCCGGGAGGGTCGAGGCGCACCTGAAGGCGGTCGGCCTTCCGACCCGGATGCGCGACATACCGGCGTTTGACGCGCGCGCCGGCGATATCCTGGCCGCGATGCGCCAGGACAAGAAGGTCGAGCGCGGCCGGCTGACCTTCATCCTCGCGAGAAGCATCGGCGAGAGCTTCGTCGCCCGCGACGTCGACGAAATGAGCGTCTCGGCGTTCCTAGAGCGGGAGCTCAAGGCGCCGGCCTTCTAGCACGCACGCATTACGCGCGGATGCGCGCGTGCTAGAAACGCCCCATGGCGTACGTCCTCGACATTGTCGTCATCGCGCTCAGCGTTTTCGCCGCGGCGTTCTTCGCCGGCGCCGAGACCGCGCTGACCGCGGCGTCCCGGGCGCGGATGCATGCGCTCGAAATGGCCGGCGACGATCGGGCGAAACTGGTCACCCGGCTCATCGGCATGCGCGGGCGCCTGATCAGCGCGATGCTGCTCGGGGGGCAGTTCGTCACCATCGGCTCCTCGGCGATCGCCACCAGCGTTCTGCTCCAGGTCCTCGGCGAGCGTGGCGTGTGGGCCGCGACCGTGATCATGACCGCGGTGATTGTGGTTTTCGGCGAAGTGATGCCCAAGACGATCGCCATCGCGTATCCCGATCGCGTGTCGCTGACGATCGCGCCGCTGGTGCTGTTCTTCGTGCGGATTTTCGGTCCGATCGTCGCGGCGGTCGAAGCCCTGGTGCGCGGCGTCCTGCGATTGTCCGGCGTTTCGCTGGTCGATCTCGACTCCGGGGTTTCCGGCCATGACGAGCTGATGGGCGCGGTCGACATCCTGCACCGCGAAGGCGAAGTCGAGCGCGACGAGCGCGACATGTTCGGCGGCCTCCTCGAACTGTCGGAGATCCCGGTCGCGGACGTGATGGTTCATCGCACCAAGATGCGGATGATCGACGCCGATCTGCCGCCTGACGAACTGGTGCGCGAGGTGATCGCTTCCCCCTACACCCGCATGCCCGTCTGGCGTGGCGAGCCTGACAACATCATTGGCGTTCTCCACGCCAAGGACCTGCTCAGGGCCTATGTCGCCGCCGGCGGCGACGCCAGCAAGCTTAAGATCGCCGATCTCAGGCTCGAGCCCTGGTTCATCCCCGAATCGACGACGCTGCTCGACCAGCTCCAGGCGTTCCTGCGCGGAAAGACCCATTCGGCGCTGGTGGTCGACGAATACGGCGTGGTCCAGGGCCTCATCACCCTCGAGGACATCATCGAGGAGATTGTCGGCGATATTCGCGACGAGCACGACGTCGCCGTCCAGGGGATGCGCAAACAGCGCGACGGGTCGGTCGTGGCCGACGGGGCGACGACCATCCGCGAGCTCAATCGCGCGATGGACTGGAATCTGCCCGACGACGAAGCCGCGACCGTCGCGGGCCTGGTGATTCACGAGGCGCGCTCGATTCCGGAGCCGCGCCAGACCTTCAGCTTTCACGGCTTCCGCTTCGAAGTGCTGCGCAGGCAGAAGAACCGGATCGCCGCGCTCAGGATCACCCCGCTCGCCGCCCGCGCGGCGAATGAGCCTGCAGCCGGCGAGCATGGAGAAACGGCGCCCCATGACTGAGCGCGCGACCCTGCCCCGGCCGGCGGCTGCGCCGTCCGTTGCCGGTTCGCCGCGCTTACCTATATAAGCGGCGCAAAAGCATCGGCCGGCGGCCGATGAAGAGGTTTGGATGTCCTGGAATCATCAAGGCGGCGGCCCATGGCGCTCGCCTGGACGGGGCCCGTGGGGCCAGGGGCCGTTCGGCGGCCCGCCGACAAGCGACCTCGAGGAGATCATCCGCCGCGTTCAGGAAGCCCTTGGCAAGATCACGCCCGGCGGATCGGGCCCGGGCGGCAAGGGGCTCGGCGGCCGCGGGATGCTGTTCCTCGCGCTCGCCGCGGTGGCGCTGTGGTTCGCCTGGGGAACGTTCTACACCGTCCAGCCGAATGAGGTCGGCATCAATCTCGTGCTCGGACGCTACACTGGCAAGACGGCCGCTGGCCTGAACATGAACTGGCCCTGGCCGATCGGCTCGGTGATCAAGGTTCCGGTCTGGGATCAGCAGATCACCGAAATCGGCTACCGCAGTCTCGGCGGGAGCGCGGACATTCCCGAGGAAAGCCAGATGCTGACCGGGGACAACAACATGGTCGACGTTCATTTCAGGGTGAACTGGCAGATCGATCCGGCCAAGCCCGAGGACTATGTGTTCAGGATCCTCAACCCGCGCGCGACGGTCAAGGCGGTGGCCGAGACGATCATGCGCGAGGAAGTCGGCTTGAAGACGATCGACGGGATCCTGACCACCGACCGCAAGGCTGTCGAGATCGACGTCCAGAAACGGATGCAGCAGGTGCTCGACGGCTATCGCGCCGGCGTGCTTGTCAAGCAGGTCCAGCTGCAATCGGTCGACGCCCCGAGCCAGGTCATATCCGCCTACCGTGACGTCACCGCGGCGCAGCAGGACCAGCAGCGCGCCGTGAACGAGGCGGAGACCTACGCCAACAAGGTGGTGCCGGAGGCCGAGGGCGGCGCGGCCCGCATCTTGGCCGAGGCCAAGGCCTATCGCGAGCAGACGATCCTCGAGGCGAAAGGCCAGACCGCCCGCTACAACCAGATTTACCAGCAGTACAAGAAAGCGCCCGGCGTGACCCGCGAGCGCATGTACCTCGAGACCATGGAGCGCGTGCTCGGCCCGATGGACAAGACGATCGTCGATTCGAACTCCGCCAGCCCGCCCGTACCCTACATCGCGCTCGATCCGCTGAAGCAGAAGCCGGGAGGCGCGAAATGAGACGCCCGCTGAGCGGAATGGCGATCGCCATCGTCGCGGCGGTGATCATCGCTCTGGCCTGGATGTCGACGTTCATCGTCGACCCCACCGAACAGGCGCTGGTGCTCCGCTTCGGCCAGCCGGTGCGCGATCTGATCGGCGCGCCCGGCCTTTATTTCAAGTGGCCATTCGTCGATACGGTCGTCTATATCGACAAGCGCATTCTCGCCCTCGACAGCGAGCCGCAGGAGGTGCTGGTGTCCGACAACCAGCGGCTCGAGGTCGACGCCTATGTGCGCTACCGGATCGCCGATCCGCTGCTATTCTATCAATCGGTCTTCAACACCCGCGGCGCCGACGCCCAGCTCGGCGGCATGCTCAATTCCGCGCTGCGCCGCACCCTGTCGGAGGCCTCGATCACCGACATCGTCCGCGACAAGCGCGATTCCCTGATGGCCGACATCCGCGACCAGATGATCGTCGGCGCCAAGCGCTTCGGCCTCGAGGTCGTCGACGTGCGGATCATGCGCGCCAATCTGCCGGCCGAAAACGCTGAGGCCGTGTTCCGGCGCATGCAGACCGAGCGGCAGCAGCGCGCCGCGTCCTACCGTGCGCAAGGCTCGCAGCAGTCCCAGCAGATCAAGGCCGAGGCCGACCGCAAGGTCACCGTCATCCTCGCCCAGGCTCAGCAGCAGGCGCAGCAGATTCGCGGCGAGGGCGACGGCGAGCGCAACCGCATCTTCGCCGCGGCTTATGGCGCGGACCCCGAGTTTTTCGCCTTCTACCGCTCGATGCAGGCCTATGAGACGAGCTTCGAGAACGGGCGGACGCGGGCGCTTATCAGTCCGAAGTCCGACTTCTTCCGCTACTTCTCGACGCCGACGCCTGGCCCCGAGGCCGCGCCGGGTCCGGCCGCGCCGACGAATCCGGCCCCATCGGCCAAGGCTGATTGACATGCGCCGCGCAGGGCCGATCGGGGAATGTGAGGAGAAAGCCCATGGTGTATGACGGCTTGCGAATTTCGATAACGCACGCCCGCGCGCGCCGATCGGCGTGCGCGCTTGCGGTCGCTTCCATCCTCCTTGGCGCTCCGCTCGCGCTGACCACGGCTCATCCCGCCGCGGCTCAGGCGAAGCCGACCAATCTCGCCGACCTCGTCGATCAGGTCGCCGACGCCGTGGTCAACATTTCGGCCACCCAGACCGTCGAAGACAAGGACGCCGCTCCCGACCTGCCCAAGGGCACGCCCTTCGACGAGATGTTCGAGGAATTCTTCAAAAATCACGGGATCAATCCGCAGCCGCGCGCACGCCGCGCGCAATCCTTGGGGTCCGGCTTCGTCATCGATCCTAGCGGCATCGTCATCACCAACAATCATGTGGTCGGGGACGCCAACGACATCCTCGTGATCTTTACTGATGGCCGCAAACTCAAGGCGAAGGTCGTCGGCAAGGATCCGAAGGTGGATGTGGCGGTGCTCAAGGTCACGAGCGACAAGCCGCTGAAAACGGTCAAGTTCGGCGACAGTGACAAGATGCGCGTCGGCGACGGCGTGATGGCGGTCGGCAATCCGTTCGGGCTCGGCGAGACCGTCACCGCCGGCATCATTTCCGCCCGCAACCGCAATATCGACAGCGGCCCCTACGACGACTTCCTTCAGACCGACGCCTCGATCAACAAGGGCAATTCGGGTGGGCCCTTGTTCAATCTGCAAGGCGAGGTGATCGGCATCAACACCGCGATCCTCTCCCCCTCCGGCGGCTCAATCGGCATCGGTTTCGCCACCCCTTCCGCGACCGTGGTGCCGGTGATCGCCCAGCTCGAGGAATTCCACGAAACCCGGCGCGGCTGGCTCGGCGTCAGGATCCAGCCGGTCGACGACACCATCGCCGACAGCCTCAATCTGGGAACCGCGCGCGGCGCGCTCATCGCCGGGGTGGACGACAAGGGTCCGGCAAAACCCGCGGGCCTGCTCGCCGGCGACGTGATCGTCAAGTTCGACGGCAAGGAGGTCAGGGAATCGCGCGATCTTCCACGCCTGGTGGCTTCGATGCCGGTCGGCAAGCAGGTCGAGGTGGTGGTGATCCGCAACGGCAAGGAAGTCACCAAGACCGTGACGCTGGGGCGCCTCGAGGACGAGGAAAAGAACACCGCGCTCGCCACCACCGAGAACGACGATTCCGCAAAGGCGGACGCGGTCACCAAGGCGCTGGGCATGGAATTTTCCGCCCTCAGCGACGTGGCGCGACGGACATTCAAGATCAAGGACTCGATCAAGGGCGTGATCGTGACATCGGTCGACCCCGGGTCGGCGGCGGCCGAACGAGGGCTGCGGCCGGGCGATGTGATCGAGGAGGTCAATCATCAGGCGGTTGAACACCCCCGCGACGTGGCGAGAGCCATCGAGGGCGCGAAGACCGATGCGAAGAAGCCCGCGCTCCTGCTGGTCTCGAACGGCGAGGGCGAGGTGCGCTTCGTCGCCGTGCCGGTGGATTGAGGCCGGGCGACGCGATGGCCGACCAGTCCCCGGCCGTGGACAACGCGCTCGCGGCGGCGCGCGACGTCCTCAGGCGCGCGCCGCTGATCGACGGGCACAACGATCTTCCCTGGGTGATCCGGATCGACCCGGCCGCGCGCGGCGACGTCGTCGCCTACGATTTGACCAAGGTTCACGAGCGCGCCGACACCGACATTCCGCGCCTGCGCGAAGGCATGGTCGGGGCCCAGTTCTGGGCCGCGTTCCAGCCGACCAACGCGCCCCACCCGGCCCGCACCGCGCTCGAGCAGATCGACCTCATCTGCCGCATCGAGGAGGCTCATCCCGATGTGTTCCTGCCGGCCAGGCGCGCGGCCGACTACGCCCGGGCAAGATCCTCGGGCAGGATTGCGTCGTTCATCGCCGTCGAGGGCGGCGTGGGGCTGGAGAATTCACTGAGCCCGCTCCGGATTTGGCATGCCGCGGGCGTCAGGCTGATGACGCTCTGCCACAACGAGAGCCTCGACTGGGTCGATTCCGCCACCGACGCGCCGCGCAATGGCGGCCTCAACGCCTTTGGGCGCACGGTCATCGGCGAACTCAACCGGCTCGGAATCGTGATCGACCTCGCTCACACCTCGCATGAGGCCATGCGCCGTGCGCTCGACGTCACCGAAGCGCCGGTGGCGCTGTCGCATTCCAACGCCTATTCGCTGTGCGATCATCCGCGCAACGCCCCCGACGACGTCCTCAAGCGGCTCAAGGCGAACGGCGGCCTGGTGATGGCGACTTTCGTGCCAGGCTTCGTGTCGCAACGCCTGCGGGACTGGCTGCGTCGGTCGCGCGACGGCTATGGCAAGGCGCCGCTCGCGGCCGATCCCAAGGCCCAGTTGGCCGAGCTCGAGGCCAAGCACGGCGCGGCGCCGAAGGCGAGCCTCGGCGAGGTCGCCGACCACGTCGTGCGCCTGGTCGAGACCGCCGGTCTCGATCACGTTGGAATCGGCTCCGATTATTTCGGCGGGGCTTCGCCGGTCGGACTCGAGGACGTGAGCCGCTTTCCCCACCTGTTCGCGGAGCTGGTGCGCCGGGGTTTCTCCGGGCGCGACCTCGAGAAGCTGTCGTCGAAAAACATGCTGCGCGTTCTCAGGCGAGTCGAGGCGGTTGGCTCATCCCTGCGCAAGGCCCGGCCGCCGGCGATCGGCCGGCTGGAAGACTATCCGAAGCCGTAAGCTGCCATGGCGGTCGCCGATGCAACCTGGACGCAGCTCAGGGCGCGGCCAATCATCGCCGCGCTTCCCCGGCGCCCTCTGTTCGTCTAGGTGACGGCCAAGGTCCTGCGGCGGCGCCGGGCGGCGAAGAGGGTAAGCCCGCCAAATCCGACCAGCAGCATGGCCCAGGTCGACGGTTCGGGAACGGTGATCGCCGCGAACAGCCCATCCGTTTCGCCATTGATGCCATCGGTCAGGAAGAGGGTCATGGGGTCGCCGCTGGGCCCCCCGCCGCCGAACATTAGGTCCCAAAGTCCGCCCGCCGAATTGCCGGCCCCGGGATCGACGCCGATCGTGCCCACGAACTTGCCGGTCGTCACATTGAAGGCGTTGATTTCGCTCGGGCCGACATAGCTGAAATTGCCGACCAGCAGGTCGCCGCCGAACGCGCCGAAACCGGCTGGCGCAATCGCCATGCCCCACGGCGAGGCGAGCTCGCCGGTCGCCGACACGCCCGCCAGCTGCTGCATGAAATGGCCGCTTTCATCGAAAACGGCCAGGGCGCCCTCGCCCCCGGTCGCCGTGGTCTGCGGCCCATGGCCGGCCAGCGCGTAAGCGACGAAAACCTTGCCGTCCAAGACCTCGACGTTGAAGGGAACGTATCCGGCGGGAAGATCGGGATCGACAAAGTCGCCGGAAACGGTCGTCGGAGCGAATGAGCCGTCGAACACGTCGATCTTCCCAGTCGCGCCATTGGCGGCATAAAGCAGGCCGCCCGCGGTGTTGATGGCCAGTCCGGTGTAAACCGCTCCCGGCGTGCTCGCCACGACCGTCGCGGCGTTTTGGGTGGCGCTATTGATGTTCGATGTGTTCCAGGCCGAGATCGAACCGTTCAGATTGGAGAAAATGAAGACCGCCGGGCCGCCGGCTATGCCGAACGACGTCCCCGCGTTGGCGACGATCCCGGTCGGTCCGCTGGGTATGCCCCCTCCCGGAACGGCGACGAAATTCGTATTGGGGCCGGGGGGATTGGGAAAGAAATTAGCCGCCGCCACGCCGGTCGCGCCGCTCACCGAGAACAGGCTCGAGGTCCCCGTGACCTGGTTGTCGATCCAGAATGGGGTCGCTCCCGGAATGGCGGCGAGGCCCCATGTGTTCTTCAGATTCGGATCGGTTATCGTGGCGAGGCCTGGGATGTCGGAAGCGAGGTCGGTCTGCCTGAACTGGGCCTGGGCGGTCCCGCCCGCCGCGGCGAGGGCGCCGAATCCGACGGCGGCCAACAGAACAGCTTCGAACGATCTCGTCATGGCGGCGTTCCCCTTGCGATTGTGCGTAAGGGCGGCCCCGCGATGCGATCCGCCCTTCTTCAGCAAGCCGGAAACACCGGGCGGGCAAATTTATTCGCGGCCCGACGAACGAAAAAACGGGATCTTTAGGCCAGGCGCGCGAAGAGCGCCTGCGCCTTGGCGATCTCAGGCATTTCCGGCGTCGGCGAAAGCCCTTCGAGCGCGGGCGCGAGGATGGCCCGCGCCTCCTCCGCGCGGCCCGTCCACTGGCAGAGCCTGGCGAGAGCGTGGGAGGCGATCAGCGCGTAGCCCCGCGCGCCCTGACCCTCGGCGATGGCGATCGCGGTCTGGAAAGCCTCCCTGGCGGCAGAGGGGGCGCCAG
>DATGHB010000059.1:0-9021 GCA_035308265.1 Roseiarcus sp. | reverse complement strand
GGCGTCGCCTTCTCGCTCGACGACAAGCGCCACATCGCCGCCATGCTCGACCGGCTCGGAATCGACTATGTGGAAGGCGGCTATCCCGGCGCGAACCCGCTCGACACCGAATTCTTCAAGACCAAGCCCACCAGGAACGCCCGCTTCTGCGCCTTCGGCATGACCAAGCGGCCCGGCCGCTCGGCGGCCAACGATCCCGGCCTTGCGGGCCTTCTCGCCGCCGACGCCGACGCGATCGTCTATGTCGCGAAATCATGGCACTACCACGTCCATGTCGCGCTCGGCTGCACCCTCGAAGAGAACCTCGAGGCGATCGCCGACAGCGTGAAGGCGGCGGTCGCCGCGGGCCGCGAGGCGATGGTCGATTGCGAGCATTTCTTCGACGGCTACAAGGCCAATCCGGACTATGCGCTTGCCTGCGCGAGAACCGCGATCGAAGCCGGCGCGCGCTGGGCGGTGCTCTGCGACACCAACGGCGGAACGCTGCCCCATGAAGTCGAGCGCATCGTCGGCGAAGTCGCGCGCTCGATCCCCGGCGGCAATCTCGGCATCCACGCCCACAACGACACCGGCAATGCGGTCGCCAATTCGCTCGCCGCCATCCGCGCCGGCGCGCGTCAGGCGCAGGGCACGCTGAACGGCCTCGGCGAGCGCTGCGGCAACGCCAATCTCGTCACCCTCGTGCCCACGCTGGCGCTCAAAAGCGAATTCGCCAGGCGCTTCGAAACCGGCGTCACACCCGAAGCGCTGCGGGAGATCACCCATGTCTCGCGCGCCTTCGACGAACTGCTCAATCGCGCGCCAAACCGGCACGCGCCCTATGTCGGGGCTTCCGCCTTCGCGACCAAGGCCGGCATTCACGCTTCCGCTCTCGCCAAGGACCCGCGCACCTACGAGCACGTGCCTCCCGAGAGCGTCGGCAACGAGCGCGCGGTGCTGATCTCCGATCAGGCCGGGCGCTCGAACCTCCTCGCCGAGCTTGCCCGCCTCGGCGTCGAAGCCCGGCCCGACGATCCGCGCCTGTCGCGCCTGCTCGACGAAGTGAAGGCGCGGGAGGCGCAGGGCTACGCCTATGAGGCGGCCGACGCCTCGTTCGAGCTTCTGGCGCGCTCCGTGCTTGGCGGCGTGCCGGAATATTTCGCCGTCGAGAGCTTTCATGTCGGGGTCGAGCGCAAGCTGGTCGCGCCCGGCGTCACCTATTCGGCCTCGCAGGCGGTGGTGAAGATCCGCATCGGCGAGGAGCGGCTCATCTCCGCCGCCGAAGGCAATGGCCCGGTGAACGCCCTCGATCTCGCTTTGCGCAAGGACCTCGGGGTCTATCAGAAATATATCGAGGACCTGGAACTCCTCGACTATCGAGTGCGCGTCTTCCAGGGCGGCACCGACGCGGTGACGCGGGTGCTGATCGAGTTCGGCGACGGAAACGGGAATACTTGGTCGACAGTCGGCGTGTCGGGCAACATCATCGACGCCTCGTTCCAGGCTCTGGTCGAGGCGATCACCTACCGGCTCATCAAGGTCGGGGTCGCGGCGCAGTGAAGGGCCGCCGATTTGAAAGCCTCCTAACGTCGCGTTAACGGCTCGGACCGCATTCTCCCCGGCCGCGCAGCGAATCGGCGCCGGCAAAACTCAGACTTTCGCGAATGGCGCACGGCGGCCTCCTCGTCCTGATCATTTTCGCGCTCCTGCTCTGCGCCTCCGGCGTCGGCATGGTCCTGCACGACCGGCTCGGCGAGCGGCATCGAACCAGCGAGACGGTTGACCATGTCCGGCTGGTCGTCTCGATCCTTGTCACCTTCACCGCCCTGGTCCTGAGCCTTCTGCTCTCGGAGGTGAAGGGCACGTTCGACACGTTCGACGCCCGCCTGCGCTCCTTCGCCGGCGACCTCTCGAACCTCGACATCCACCTCAGGGAATACGGCGCGGACGCCGAGCCGATCCGGGCCGTCCTGCGGAAATACGTGGCCGCGGCGATCGCCGACAGCTGGCGGGACGAGCCGAAGCCGTCGGGCGCCTATCCGCGCTTCGAGGATCAGGGCGGAATCGAGCGCGAGCAGCTCGGCGCGCTGCTCATTGAGGTCGACGCCGCAATCCACAAACTTGACCCGCCCGACCATTTCCGGCGAGGGCTCGCGCAGGCGCTGTCGAGCCAGATCGACGAGGCGTTGCGCGCCCGCCGCCAGCTCATCGAGACGTCGCATGACACGATCTCCTGGCCGCTGATGCTGGCGATGTGCGCGTGGCTCGCAGTGGTGTTCGGGGTCTTCGGCCTGCTCTCGCCGCGCAATGCGGTCGTCTATCTGTCCATTGTCACCTGCGCGATCTGTGTCGCGTCCGCGGTATTCCTCATCGACGATTTCGATTCGCCCTTCGGCGGGCTTTTGAGCGTCCCGAGCGATTCCATGCGCGCGACCCTGGCCCGCATCGACGAGCCCTGAAAACGCGGGCCACATTTTTTTTCGCGCCTCCCGGGAATAAACCGCGCGCTCCTTGAGTCTCCTCCTTTGAACGGCGGTTTTCGCCGATCGAGGAGACCCATGATGATCCACGATGACGAAGCCGGGCTCGACCGCCGGCAAACCCTCAAATGCATGCTGTGGGCCGGAACCGGCGTGGTTTGGACGGTCGCAGGCGGCGTGCCGTCCTCGCGTCTCATCGGTGAGGCGAAGGCGGGGACAGGCGGCTTTTCCTTCGTCCAGATTTCCGACAGCCACATCGGCTTCGCCAAGCCCGCCAATCCGGACGCGCGCGCGACCCTCAATGCCGCGATCGACAAGGTCGCGGCGATGCAGGACAAGCCCGCGTTCCTGATCCACACCGGCGACATCAGCCACACCGCGAAGGCGGACCAGTTCGACGACGCGCTGCAGATGATCGGCCGCGCGAAACTCGACGTCCATTACTCGCCCGGCGAGCACGACATCCTCGACCCCAGGACCCGCGACGCCTATCTCGAGCGCTTCGGCAAAGGGGCGGGCGGCGGCTGGTATTCGTTCGACCAGGGCGGCGTCCATTTCATCTCGCTCAACAATGTCGTCGACCTTAAGAAGAACGGCCTGGGCTCGCTGGGCGCCGATCAACTCGAGTGGCTGGAGGACGACCTCAAGGGCAAATCCGCCTCGACCCCGATCGTCGTCTTCTGCCACATCCCGCTCTGGATGATTGCGCCCGAATGGGGCTGGGGCACCGAGGATTCGGCGCAGGCGCTCGGCTATCTCAAGCGCTTCGGCTCGGTCACCGTCCTCAACGGCCACATTCATCAGCTGATGCAGAAGGTCGAGGGAAACGTCGCCTTCCACACCGCGCGCTCGACCGCCTTCCCGCAGCCCGCGCTGGGCACGGCGCCCGGCCCCGGCCCCAAGCTCGTGCCCGCGGGCGAATTGCGCAAATGGCTCGGCGTCCGCGAGGTCGCCTATTCGCCCACTCCCACAAATCTCGCCGTCACCGACACCGACCTCGCGTGAGGCTGCCGCCGATGAGCCTGAGCCCGCCATCCCTCCCCCGCGGAACCCGTCGAAAGACGGGCGTCCTCCCATCGCCCCGGCCGCGGGGGAGGGACCTTCCGGCCCAACCCGGCGCAAGAGCTTGCCCCAGACGGCCGGATGAGAAGCCCTCCGAGGCTTTTCTCCGCAGGCGGGAGAAATACGCCGCCGCCGTCGTCCTCGCCGCGGCCATCTCGGCGGCGCTGGCCCAGACGGCATGGGCGGGGACGCTCAAGGGCGATCCCGCCCGCGGCGAGACGATCTATGAGGCCTGTCAGGATTGTCATTCGCTCGACAAGAACGACGTCGGACCCCGCCACCGCGGCGTCTTCGGGCGCAAGGCCGCTTCGCTCCCCGACTACGAGTATTCCGGGGCGCTCAAATCGGCCAATATCACCTGGAACGAGGAGACCCTCGACAGGTGGCTCACCGACCCCCAGGCCATGGTCCCCGGCGCCAAGATGTTCTTTCATCTCGACAACCCGCAGGACCGCGCCGATGTGATCGCCTACCTCAAGGAGCGCGCCAAATGAGGCGCGCTACAGAGCAGGCTGCATCTGAGTTTGCGCGTTTTCCGGTTGAATGGGTGGAGGTTAGCGCACCCGCCCCCTCTTGTGGGGGCGGGCAGGGGTGGGGGGTCGCGCGGACCGGTGAGACATCGGCTGTCGCTTTCCTGCTCGGAGAACTGCGCGACCCCCCTCCTTGGTCCTCCCCCGCAAGGGGGGAGGAGACGCAGCGGGACGACTCGTGCCAATCCGCTCCAGGGCGCGCCGATTGACCGACCCGGTCGCCGAGCGGCGCTTTCGCGAGATCGTGCCGCCATTGCTCGACGACGCGTACACGCTCGCCAAATGGCTGTCGCGGAGCCCGACCGACGCCGAGGACATCGTGCAGGACGCCGCGCTTCGCGCGCTTTCCGCCCTCTCCACCGTCGCCGTCGATCGGCCGAAACCGTGGTTCCTGGCCATCGTGCGCAACGCGGCCATGACCTTCATGGCCCGCAACCGGCGCGAGACAGTGGCTTACGCCGGCGACCTCACCGACCTCGACGCGCTTGATTCGCGCGGCGGCGGCGAAGCCGCGCCCAATCCCGAACAGGCGCTCATCGCGGCCCAGGACGGCGAGCGCCTGCGTCAGGCGATCGCGAACCTCCCCTCGCCCTTTCTCGAGACCCTCGTCATGCGCGACGTCAGCGGTCTCTCCTATCGCGAGATCGCGGCGGCGACCGAGGCGCCGGTCGGCACTGTGATGTCCAGGCTCGCCCGCGCGCGGGCGTCCCTCGCCAAGACCCTGGGAACAGAGCCATGACTAAGGACTTGGCCATGACCGACCGGGACGCAAACGAGCGTTTTCTGAGACTCAACGCCGCGCTCGACGGCGAGCTCGACGCCATGGCTTCGCTCGCTTTCGAGCGCGAGATGCGCGACGATCCGGCGCTCGCCGCCGAGTATGAGCGCCTCGCGGCGCTCAGGGATGCGATCCGCCGTCACAGCCCCCGTGAGGCCGCGCCCCAATCGCTTCAAGACCGTATTGCCGCGCTGGTCCCGCCGCCTGGGGCGGCGGCGGCCGCCGTTCCGTTCCGGCGCCGCGCGTGGTTAGATGCGCGCGCGCTCGCCCTCGCCGCCTCGCTCGCGGTCCTCGGCTTTGCCGCCGGCGCGGGATTGATGTCGCTTCGCGCGCCCTCAAGCGACGTCGCCCGGACTCTCGTCTCGGACTTCGCCAGCGCAGCGATCGCCGGCCAGCCGTTCGACGTCGCCTCCTCCGACCGGCACACGGTGAAACCCTGGCTCGCCGGCCGCGCCACGGTCAGCGCGAACATCGTCGATCTCGCCGGCTTCCCGCTCGTGGGCGGGCGCATCGCCGTCGTCGACCGGATCCCGGCGCCGACGCTCGTCTACCGCCACAACGAGCACCTGATCGCCGTGACCGAGCTGCCGCCCGACTTCAAGGGCGCCCGCGCCGGCGGGGGCATCGAAACCATCGACGGCTATCACGTCGCCCGCTGGAGGGACGCGAACCTCGCCTATGTCGCGGTTTCGGACGCGGACGAGACGGCGCTCGCCGAGTTCGTCGTGGCATTCCGCCACGCCGCAGGCGCCGCGACCGAGCCCGCCCCACCTTAACAGCTTGGCGTCAGACCGCCCCGATCGCCCTCAACCTCGGTCCGGCATTGGCGTTGGCGGCGCCGCCTCCGACGATCCTGGTCCCGTTCAAGACCCGGATCGCAGTCTGGCCGCTCGTGGTCGCCGCCGTTGAAATCATTCGGCGGGGATACAGGCCCTTCAGACTTTGATAGCGTGCCAACCCGCGCCTGGGGCTGCGCCCGCCAACCCGCCGCCGATCGCCGTTGGTGTCGGCGATCAGGCTCCCGCGGATACGCCGCGTCGGTATTGTTGAAACTGACGAGCGTGGGGCTCGGCTTTCGTCGGCGATGCCTTCACTGGCGCCACCGCAGGGCCGCGCTGTCGGCCAGAGGGGCCGGCGCGACGGTCGGCGAATCTACGCGGCCGGCCTCAGGGGCGGGATAGCGCTCGAGGAGCGCGGCGCGCGACATCCATAGCTCACTGCACACCCGCCGGAAGGGCTTGCCCCTCAGGCTTTGGGGATTGCACGCCCAGGCGAGGCCGAAGCTCACCAGCGATTCGCCAAGCGAGGCCGTCCGGCCCTCGATGAGGGTCAGGCCGAAATAGCGTCCGATCCTCAACGCGGCGGCGGCGTCGCGCCCGACGGCAAAGATGGCCTCCGCTCGCACCGCCTTGCAGGACTGGAGGGACGGTTCGGCCCGGATGCGAGCGGCCAGGTTGCTCAGCGAATGGTCGATTCGACGTTGAAGGCGGCTCGCCCAGCCGAGCGTCGAGCCTCGCCGCCCCAAATCCGAAACCCGCTCGTTCCAGATGTGGAGGTCCAGGATCGCGTCACCCCCGACGATGCGCGCGCCGTCCGGCAGGATGAGGTCACGTTTCGCCCGACGGACGGAGACGCGCAAGAGATCATCCCGGCCCGCCGAAAATGCACGCACGCCATGCCAGCGGCGGAGCGCCCAATCGATGCAGAAAATCGCGTCGCGCAGGGTCCGCTTGAAGCGGCGGGTCAGGCTTCGGCCCATCAGGCATCCTTCGAACAGCGAGGTCGGCCCTGGGCCGATTTCCGGCTGCGATCCGTTGGATACCGCACGATAGCGCCGATTGAACGGCGATTTGGCGCGCCGTCGCGGTTTTCGCGACCGAACCGGATTGGAATCCCAGGGAGGCGATGCCGCCGTGCGCCGCGTCGCCATCTCACCAGGTCGAAAATATCCGTTCGACTGTCTTGAGGAAACGCGCGCGGCGCTCGAACGTCGTGTGGTCCATGTCATAATGCGCGAGATAGTCGCAAAGTGCGCCCGGCGCGCAATTGCGGACCATCGTGCGTTTCAGGAACCGGCGGGGCGGATCGCCCATCAGAAAGGTCTTCCAACGGTACCGCCATAGGTGCAAACCACGCCGAGCCGTTTGATGTTGTACAGGGAAGGCGTGTACGCGCCGTCGTCTGTCATGGTGAAGCTGACGCCAGGCAGGAACACCTTGTCGACGAAGCCCTTGAGAATCGCCGGAAAGCCCATGTTCCAGACCGGAAAGGAAAAGACCAGCGCGTCGGCCCTGAGCAGGCGATCCACATAGGGCGCGACGCGGCGGCGGTTCATGGCGAGGTCGTAGTAGCCGACGCGGTCCTGCCGGGTCATCACGGGATCGAACCCTTCGGCGTTGAGGTCGCAATCGTCGACTTCGTGGCCCCGCCCGCGCAGGGCCCGGATGGCTGCCGCATGCAGGGCGGCGCCGAAGCTCGTTTCGACCGGATGGGCGAACAGAACCAGCACGCGCACGAGCTTCCCCCCGGTTCCGCGCCACCAAAGATATGAGGCGGCCGAAACTGCGGGGCCGTCAACCCTGTCGCGGACGGGATCGGCGTAACCACAACAACAAATACCTATTGACAATCCGCGGGTTGTAATTAACGTGTCGGAAACGGTCTCGGACGGCGAAGCAAATTCCTAGCGGGCAGAGCGACCATTCCAACAATCTAAAATGAGCAAACGATCGTTGTTCTGACAGACGTCACAGCATTTCGTCTGCGTTCCACAAATTCAGGGTTAGGGATTCAAAGATGAGCAGTGGACTTACCGTCATCGAGTCGTCCGGCACGACCACCCTGCTAACGGACGGAACCTATTACTATTTTCAGGTTGGCAGCGGTCCGGCGGTTGAACTGAGCTATAATGGGGCGCCGGTTACTGTCGGTCAATTTGGCGCGTGGACTTTTATCGCGGTGCAGCAGACGGCGACCGGCTTTGAGGTGGCCTTAAAGAACGGGAGCGCCGATCAGTACGGAGTGTGGGAAACCGACGCCAATGGCAATTTCGTCTCGGGGCCGATCAGCAACGTATCGGGAACGAGCCTCGCGCTGGAGTCGATCGAGGTCAGTTTCAACCATGATCTGAACGGCGACGGGACGATTGGCGTTCCTGTTCCGTCGAGCGCTACATTGATCGAGTCGTCCGGCACGACCGGCCTGCTGACGGACGGGACCTATTATTATCTTCGAACCGCCGCCGGGCCCGCGGTCGCGCTGAGCTATGGCGGGGCGCCCGTTACGGTCGGTCAATTCGGCGCTTGGGCGCCGATCGCGGTGCAGCAGACGGCGACCGGTTTTGAGGTGGCCCTGAAGGAGGCCGGCGCGAATCTCTATGGGGTGTGGGACACCGACGCGAGCGGCAATTACGTCTCGTCTCCCATCAGCAACGTATCGGGGACGAGCGCCGCGCTGGAGTCGATCGAGACCAGTTTCAACTACGATTTGAACGGCGACGGGGTCATCGGCGTTCCTTCCGGTGGGACTGGCGGTTCTGGCGGGACTGGCGGTTCTCTGACGCTCATCGAGTCCTCCAGCACGACCAGCCTGCTGACCGACGGGAGCCACTATTTCTTCCAGCCGAACGGCGGGACGGCGGTCGAGCTGAGCTATAGCGGGTCGCCGGTCGTGGCGGGCGAATTTGGCGCCTGGACCCCTATCGCGGCTCAGCAGACTTCAACCGGCTTCGAGGTGGCCCTGAAGGACGGGAGCGCCGACCTCTATGGGGTGTGGGACACGGACGCGAGCGGCAACTTCGTCTCGGGCCCGATCAGCAATGTTTCGGGAACGAACGCTGCGCTCGAGTCGATCGAGACCAGTTTCAACTTTGACTTGAACGGCGACGGGGTCATCGGCCCTCCCCCTCCGACCCTGATCGAAACGAACGGTTCGATGAGCCTGCTGACGGACGGGACCAACTATCTGCTTGAGCCGAAGGGCGGGACGACAGTCAAGCTGAGCTATAACGGGGCGCCGGTCACGGTCGGCCAGTTCGGCGGCTGGACCCCGGTCGCGGCTACGCAAACGGCGACCGGCTATGAGGTGGCTTTGAAGCTGGCGGGCACCAATCAGTTTACGATCTGGAACACCGACAGCAGCGGCAATTACCTTTCGAGCGCCTTCAACACGGCGCTAGGAACGAGCGCTCAGC
>DATGHB010000058.1:0-4764 GCA_035308265.1 Roseiarcus sp. | reverse complement strand
CTTGGCGCAGGCCGGCGCCCTCGGAAGCTGCGCCAGCGTGCCCATACTATCGGATTGCCGCGATTTCGCGGCTCAAAGCGCATGTAGGAGCCGCCCGGCGCGAACGGAAGGGCGCGGACGAACGAAGAAGGATGGCGATGGTGTTGTTTTCGGAGTCCCGCCCCAACTCGTCATGGGCGGCCTTGCCCTGTCTTGTCTCGGCGGCGCTCTGGACGGCTTCTGTCATGGCCGGGCTTGTGCCGGCCATGACGAGACGGTTGGGAATTCGAAGGCGCCGATCAACGCTATAACGGCGAAGAGCAACGAGAATGCCAAGCATCGAGCTTTGGGTCACGGGGCCGCGCGCTTGAAAAACTCCTGAAGCCATTCGGCGTTCATGCCGGCGATCGGCAGCCAGGCCTTGAACAGCGACTCCGGCGAATAGCGCTCGATCTCCGTCATCATGCGCTTTTCGATGTCCGCCATGACCGCCTTCTGCATCGGCTCCACGTCCGGCAGTCCCATGAACTGGCGGGCCTCGAGCGGCGTGCAGTCGACATTGATGGTGATCTTCATCCTGTCCTCCCTTCTGTCGCAAGGCGGGCGAGATGACTCGTCGCGGATCGGCGCGTATGAAGGCGGCTGCCCCGTTTGGCGGTCATTTATCGCAGGTCTTCGCCCCGTGAGCCAGTCTTGACCGCTCCCAAGGCCTTCATTCTGCACCTCGATCGCGCCGTTCCGCGCCAAGCCAATGTCCAGACGCTTCGCGCCAGCCTGCCGATCGAGAGTGAAGTCGTGGCGGCGATCGACGGCGCCCGCCTCACGCAGCGCGAAGTCGATCAGGCCACCGCGCGCCGGCGCTTCGAGCCCCGCTATCCGTTCGCGCTGACCAGGACCGAAGTCGCCGTCTTCCTGAGCCATCGCCTCGCCTGGCGGCGGATCGTCGACGAGGCTCTCGACTTCGCTTTCATCTTCGAGGACGACGCGGAGATCGATCCCGCTTCGTTCGCGGCGCTGATCGACTTCGTAACCGCCGAACGGCGGATTTGGGACTATGTGCTCATGCCAGCACAGCCGATTCGGGCCGGAACGGCGGTCGCCCGGCGCGGCGCGCTTTCGCTCATCCGCCCCGACGCGCCGCCCTTGCGCGCGATCGCCCAGATCGTCTCGGCTGACGCCGCCAGCCGCCTCCTCGACCGCACCCTGCCGTTCGACCGTCCGGTCGATACGTTCATGCAGATGACCTGGGCGACCGGGCAGCCGGTGCTCGTCGCCTCGCCTTCGCCGGTCCGCGACGTTTCGCTCAAGTCGGGCGGCAGCACGGTCCAGCGCAAAGCGATGGGCCTCGCCGAGCGGCTCCGCCACGAGGCGATGCGCCCGATCTACCGTGCGCGCGTGCTGGCCCGCTACCGGCGGCACCTTGCTGGAGGCGCCCGGTAGGACCGGGCAGGGGAGGAATCGACAAAATCTTGACAATTCAGAAATCTACTGTTATTCTACTGAAGACTAGAACATTGTGGGTTTGGCCAGAACCTTTTGGCGGCGCCGGTCGTGCGATTTGGAGCAGGCCCTTTAAGACGCGTCGCCGAGCTCGTCGACCCGGAGCGCGGGCGGGGCTTGGCAAGTCCCGGGGCGCGAAAAAAGTTGCGCAAAGGAGGCGATAAGCCCATGGAATCATTGGCGCGCGCAACTATGTGCGCCGGACGCGTGCGGCTCGAGACGCGCGGTCATCCCGGTGCTGCGCGGCTCGAAGCGGGCCTGGACGGCGCTTGGCCGGCGATTCAGCCCGCCGCAGCCACCGCCCGTTTCGCCATCACGCCGATGAGGTGGGCGCGGTAATCGGCGTCGGCGTGGAGGTCCGAATTGAGGCCGCTCGCCGGCACGGAAACGCCGTCGAGCGCGGCGGGCGCGAAGTTCGAGGCGAGCGCCGCTTCCAGCGCATTGGCGCGGAAGACCCCGTTCGCGCCGGCCCCGGTCACCGCGACCCGCACCCCGCCGGCCGTCCTGGCGACGAACACCCCAACCAGAGCGTAGCGGGAAGCCGGGTTCGGGAACTTCATGTAGGCCGCCTTCTGCGGGATCGGGAAGCTGACCTGGGTGATGAGTTCGGCGGTCTCGAGCGCGGTCTCGAATAGGCCCCTGAAAAAGTCCTGCGCTCCGATGCGGCGCTTGTTGGTGACGATCGTGGCGCCGAGCGCGAGCGCCGCCGCGGGGTAGTCGGCGGAGGGGTCGTTGTTGGCGAGCGAGCCGCCGATCGTGCCCCGGTTGCGGACATGGGGATCGCCGATGCCGGCGGCGAGCTTCGCCAGCGCCGGGATCGCCGCCTGCACGACGGCGTCGCGAGCGACGTCGGCGTGCCGGGTCATGGCCCCGATCACCAGATTGTCGCCCTCGCGGGAGACGCGGGCAAGATCGGGGATCCGGTTGAGATCGACGATCGAAGCGGGCGAGGCGAGCCGCTGCTTCATGGTCGGCAGCAAGGTCATGCCGCCGGCCAGCGCCTTCGCCTCGGGCTTGGCGAGATCGGCGAGGGCGTCGGAGAGCGAGCCGGGGCGATGGTATTCAAAGGCGTACATATCGGATTCTCCAGCGAGGCGACAAGGAACGGGCGGTTTCAAGCGCCGCCCGCTCGGTTCATTCGGCAGCGCGCTTCACTGCCTTCTGGGCGGCGCGCCAGACGGCTTGCGGAGTGGCGGGCATGGCCACGTCCTCATGGCCGAGCGCATCGGTGAGGGCGTTGATGACGGCCGGAGGCGCGGCGATCGCCCCCGCTTCGCCGCAGCCTTTGATGCCGAGCGGGTTGGATGGACAGACCGTCTCGATCGTGTCGACCTTGTAGGAGGGCAGGTCGTCGGCGCGCGGCATGCAATAGTCCATGAAGCTCGCCGTAACCAGCTGCCCGTCCTCGTTGTAGCGGGCGCCTTCGAGCAGCGCCTGGCCGACGCCCTGGGCGATGCCGCCATGAACCTGGCCCTCTACGATCATGGGGTTGATGAGCTTGCCGAAGTCGTCGACCGCGGTCCACCGGTCGATCGCTACGGCGCCGGTTTGCGGATCGACCTCGAGTTCGCAGATATGCACGCCTGCCGGGAAAGTGAAGTTGGTCGGATCCCAGAACGCGCCCTCCTTCAAGCCCGGCTCGAGCTCCTGGCCGCTGAACTTGTGGGCGATATAGGCCTGGAGCGCGATCGAGGCGAAATCGATCGACTTGTCGGTGCCCTTGACGGTGAACTTGCCGTCCTTGAACTCGATGTCGCCCTCGGCGGCCTCGAGCACGTGGCCCGCGACCTTCTTCGCCTTGGCCTCGATCTTGTCGAGCGCCTTGAAAATAGCCGACATGCCCACCGCGCCGGAACGCGAGCCGTAGGTGCCCATGCCGAACTGCACCTTGTCGGTGTCGCCATGGACGACGGATACGTTCTCGATCGGGACCCCAAGCCGGGACGAGACGAGCTGGGCGAAAGTGGTTTCGTGGCCCTGGCCGTGACTGTGCGAGCCGGTCAGAACCTCGATGGTCCCGATCGGGTTGACGCGCACCTCGGCCGACTCCCAAAGCCCGACGCCGGCGCCGAGCGACCCGACCGCGGCGGAAGGCGCGACGCCGCAGGCCTCGATATACGCAGAGATGCCAAGGCCGCGCAGCTTGCCCTTCGCCGCCGAGGCCGCCTTGCGGGCGCCGAGGCCGGCGTAGTCGGCGAGCGCCAGCGCCTTGTCGAGCGCTTTCGGAAAGTCGCCGGCGTCATAGGCCGACGCGACCGGCGTCTGATGCGGGAACGTCATGATGAAATTCTGGCGCCGGAACTCCGCCGGATCGCGCCCGGTCTCCCGCGCCGCCACCTCGACCAGCCGTTCGACGACGAAGCAGGCTTCCGGGCGCCCCGCGCCGCGGTAGGCGTCGACCGGCGCGGTGTTGGTGTAGACCGCGTCGATCTCGGCATAGATCGCGGGAATGTTGTACTGGCCCGACAGCAGCAGCGCGTGCAGATAGGTCGGCACGGCGGAGGAAAACGTCGAGAGATAAGCGCCGAGGTTGGCGGTCGTGCGGACGCGCAGGCCAGTGATCTTGCCGCCCGCGTCGAGCGCGAGCTCGGCGTGGGTGACGTGGTCGCGGCCGTGGGCGTCCGACAGGAACGCCTCGGTCCGGTCCGATGTCCATTTGACCGGCCGGTCGATCTTCCTCGCCGCCCAGGCGCAGACGGTCTCTTCCGCGTAGATGAAGATTTTGGAGCCGAAGCCGCCGCCGACATCGGGGGCGATCACCCGTAGCTTGTGCTCGGGCGCGAGCCCGATGAAGGCGGAAAGCACGAGCCGCGCGACATGCGGGTTCTGGCTGGTTGTGTAAAGCGTGATCGCGTCGGCTCCCGAATCGTATTCGCCGACCGCGGCGCGCGGCTCCATCGGGTTCGGGATCAGGCGGTTGTTGACGAAATCGAGCTTGGTGACGTGCTTGGCCGCGGCGAACGCGGCCTCGGTCGCCGCCTTGTCGCCGAAGTGCCAGTTGTAGACGGTGTTGTTGGGCGCGACGTCGTGAATCTGGGCTTGCCCCGGCTTGGCGGCGCTCGCCGTCTCGCTCACCGCGGGCAGGACCCCGTAGTCGACGGCGATCTTTTCCGCCGCGTCGCGCGCCTGGGCCAGCGTATCGGCGATGACCACGGCGACATGATCGCCGACGTAGCGCACCTTGCCCTGGGCGAGCGCCGGGTGGGCGCCCGCCTTCATCGGCGAACCGTCCTTGGAATGGATCATCCAGCCGCAAATGAGGCCGCCGACCTTGTCGGCCGCGAT
>DATGHB010000057.1:0-6707 GCA_035308265.1 Roseiarcus sp. | reverse complement strand
AACCAGGGTGTTGATGAGCGCGGCGATGAAATTGGGGTCGGAAATGAAGGAGGTGTAGTTCGCAAGCCCGACGAAGCTGACGTTGTCCGGGTCAAGCAGGCTGTAGTGGAGGGTCGAGAAATAAAGCGTCATCACCAGGGGCACGATCATCCAGATGAAGAGCAGGATGACCGAAGGGGCGACGAGAATGCGCCCGGCGGTGGTGGTTTGCTGCGTCGCCATCCCTTGTCGCCTCTCCCGCGTCCTTTGCCGGCGCCGGACGACGCCCGTCGTCGGCACGGCCCATGCCGCCGCTGGTTCCTTGAAGCCCGCGGGCTTCAAGGAACCGAAGCGAAGCGCGTTCTCTGCCTCCCGGTTTCTCCCTCGCCCCCTTCCCGCGAACGGAAAGGGGGCCGGGACGGGGAGGAGCACGTCCCTCCGGGCCCGCCGCGGCGGAGGCCCCGCCGCGGCAGGCCTGGACTCACTTGATGTAGCCGGCCTTCTTCATCGCGGCTTCCGTCGAGGCCTGAGCCTTCGCCAGCGCGGCGTCGACGGTCATCGAGCCGGCGAGCGCGGCCGAGAAGTCCTGGCCGACGTCGGTGCCGATGCCCTGGAACTCGGGGATCGCAACGAACTGGACGCCCGTATAGGGGACAGGCTTCACGGTCGGGTGGTCGGGGTCCGCCGAATTGATCGACTCGAGAGTCAAATCCGCCCACGGCGCCGCCTTGGCGTATTCCGGGTTCTTGTAGAGCGAGGTGCGGGTGCCCGGAGGAACGTTGGCGATTCCCAACTTCGAAGCAACGAGATCGAGATAATGCTTGCTGGTCGCCCAGGAGATGAACTTCTCCGCCGCATCGGCCTTGCTGGTCCCGGCCGGAACCGCGAGCGCCCACGACCACAGCCAGTTGGCGTTCTTGCCGAGCCCGGTATTGGGCGCAAGCGCGAAGCCGACCTTGTCCGCAACCTTCGAATCCTTGCCAGTCACAAACCCGGCGGCGACGGTCGCATCGATCCACATGCCGCATTTGCCCTCATTGAACAGAGCGAGGTTTTCGTTGAAGCCGTTCGAGGACGCGCCGGGAGGACCGTCGGCCTTCATCAGCGCGACATAGAAATCGAGCGTCTTCTTCCACTCCGGGCTATTGAACTGCGGCTGCCATTTCTCGTCGAACCAGCGCGCCCCGAATGAATTGGACATGGCGGTCAGGAAGGCCATGTTCTCGCCCCAGCCCGGCTTGCCGCGCAGGCAGACGCCGTAAACGCCGGCCGCCTTGTCGGTCATCTTGTCGGCGGCCTCCTTGATGAAGTCCCAGGTGGGCTTCTCAGGCATCTTGAGCCCAGCCTTCTCCATCAGGTCGGTGCGATACATGGTGAAGGAGCTCTCGCCGTAGAACGGGGCGGCGTAGAGCTTGCCGCCGTAGGAGAGGCCGGCGCGGATGGGAGGAAGGAGGTCGTCGACGTCGTAGTCGGCGCCGAGCTTGTTCAGCTCAACGAGCCACTTCCGCTTGGCCCAGATCGGAACCTCGTAGGTGCCGATGGTGAGGACGTCGAACTGGCCGCCGTGCGTGGCGATGTCGGTCGTCACCTTCTGGCGCAGCACGTTCTCTTCGAGGGTGACCCAGTTGAGCTTGATGTCGGGATTGGCCTTGGTGAAATCCTCGGTAAGCCCCTGCATCTGGATCATATTGGGGTTGTTGACGGTGGCGATCGTGAGCGTGGTGTCGGCAAAAGCGGGAAGCGAGAAGCCTGCGAGCGCCACCGCGCCGAGCAGCCCCTTCACGAGAACCTTCATGAGTGTTTCCTCCGATGCGGCGACGCCCTAACGGGCATTTGCCAAGCTAGCGGGCGAATATTCGCCATACCGGGCGCCGGAGTCAACCCCGAAATCGTCGCCGCCGGGCTCAAATTGCCGCATGACGGCCCAAGCATTTGATATTTAAGCGTATTGTGGCCTCCTCTCATCGCTGCAGCAGATGCTCCGCCGTCGATTCGTCGGTGACCAAGCCGGAAATGAGCTTGCCCGCCAGCGCCCCGCGCAGCGGCGCCCGCCGCGACGGCCCCATCGCGACGCCGATCATCAGGCGCTTGTCGGCGCGGGTCAGCGGCGCCGCGGCGACCCTGAGATTGGAGCCTTCGGCGAGCACCTTGCCCGCCGCGTCGAACGCCCAGCCGGTGATCTCGCCGACCGCGCCGAGCTGGCGCAGGGCCTCGGCCTCCTGCCGAGTGATGATCCCGTCCTGCACCAGCGGCGCGGAATCGCCGACCGAGCCCACGCCGACGAAACTCACGTCGGTGCGCTCGACGAGGTCGAACAGACTCCTGACCGAGGCGAGGCTGGTCAGAAGTTGCCGCTCCTCGACCGAGCGGGCGATGACCGGCAGCGGCATCGGGTAGTGGGGCGCGCGCACGCTGTCGGAGACGCGAATGATGACATCGTAGAACGAGGCCGAGCCGTCGGTCTTGGTGGTGCCGACCAGGGCCACCAGCTTGTGCTGCGGGCATTCCATCGCCGGCAACTGGTCGGCGACGGCGCGCATCGTGCGCCCGGTGCCGATGCCGATGATCGCGGGCTCCGAACGGCGCAGCCAGCGTTCGAATTCGGCCGCCGCGGCCTGGGCGATGCCGAGCGTCGACGACGTCGAGCCCGGATCGGTCGGGGCCACTTCGCAGAACCTCAGATCGTAGCGGAGCTTCAGCGCGGCGGCGAGCTCCATGCAGCGCGCGATCGGATGATCGAGCCTGACCTTGATCAGCCGCTCGCTGATCGCCAGCGACACCAGCCGCTGCGCCGCCTGGCGCGAGATGCCGAGCTTGCGGGCGATCTCGTCCTGGGTGTTGCCGGCGACGTAGTAGAGCCATCCGGCGCGCGCGGCCTCGTCGAGCCGCAAACCGTCATGATCCGACTTGCGCGCCATCACTGTCCGTCCAGCCTTGCGTCCGCCCGCGCGGCGATGAGATCGGGCAGCCGCGCCATATCGTCGAAAACGAGTTCGGCCCCGGCGGCGGTCAAGTCCGCCCCCTCGCGGCCTTGTGAGAAGTGGCTCGCGCCGACAAACCCGAACGCCCGCATTCCGGCCGCCCGCGCCGCGGCTATTCCCGCGACGCTGTCCTCTATCACCAGGCAGTCCCCGGGCTGAGCGCCCATCGCGCGCGCCGCAAACAGGAAAAGATCGGGATTGGGCTTTCCCAGCGCGACTTCGGCGCCGGAAAAAATGTTGGGCGCGAACAGGGCCTCGTAGCCGGTCGCCCGAAGCGCCAGGCCGAGCCTTTCGGGCGCGCTCGAGGAGGCGACGCACACCCGCGCCCTCAAGGCCCCGACCGCCTGCCGTACGCCTTCGACGCCTTTGAGCTCGCGGGCGAACCGCGCCAGAATCTCGCGCGAGACATCGTCGGCGAAGGTCTCCGGCAATGGCGCGCCCGATTCGGATTCGGCCCAGCGCGTCACCGCATCGAAGCGCCGCCCCAGGAAACGCTCGCGCGCCTCCGCCTCGGTCAGGCTGAGGCCCGCCTCGCCGAGCCGGCGGCGGATGACGGCGAGCGCGATCGGTTCGCTGTCGACCAGCACGCCGTCGCAATCGAAAATGACCAGTTCAGGCCAGCGGGGATTCAGCATCGTGACGCGAATCTCCCGCTCCGAGCGGCGCAGCGTGTCGAAGGCCCGGCGCTTTCGCGCGTGGAACGCGGCGATCGCCCCACCCGCGGGCGCGGCGGCGTGAGGCGCAATCGCCGACATCGACGCCATAGCGGAAGCCATGGTCTGCGTTCCGCCTGCGACCGCGCCCACCATCGCCGAGCCGAGCAGCACCGGCTCCGGCGCCTCCGGCGCTTCGACCGTCTTGCCGCACACGTCGGCGATGATCTGGCGGACCAGTGCGCTCCGCGCCGCGCCGCCGCTGACGACGATCGAATCGAACTGGTAGGCGGACCGTTCGAGCTTGCCCACGATGTCGGCCAGGCCATAGGCGAGGCCACAAAGCGCGGCGACATAGAGCTCTCGCAGGCTGGCGGAATCTTCACGCAGGTCCATTCCGATCAGCGCGCCGCGCGCGCCCGGATCGGGCGAGGGCGATCGGGCGCCGATGAAGTCGGGCAGGACGTGCAGGCCCCCGGCGATCAGCGCCGCCTCGGACAGGCCGGCGCGCGCGGCGATGTCTTTCTCCAGCGCCTTGAGGGCGTTCGGCCCGGCGCCAGCCTCGAGCCCGGCGAACGCCGGATGGAGCCGCATCAGATGATCGATCGCCGCCCCGAACGCCGACTGGCCCCCGTCGATGAGCCATTGATCGGGGGTAAGCGCGCCGAAATGCGGCCCCCAGATCCCGTCGACGAATCGCGGCTCGTCGGACAACGCCATGCAGCTCGACGAGGTTCCGAGAATGAGCGCGAGGCGCCGGCGCGGATCGGCGTTCCCGCCATTGCGCGCGCCGAGCGTGCCCGCGGCCCCGGCATGGGCGTCGATGAGCCCCGCGCCGACCGGCGTGCCCGGCCTGAGCCCCATCGCCGCGGCGGCCTCGGCCGTCAGGCCACGGCCGAGCGGCGTTCCCGGCGGAACCGTCTCGGCGCCGATGCGGGCGTAGGCATCGTCCTTGAGGAAGGAGAGGCCGACGCTGTCGAAGAACTCGCCCGGCCAGCGCTTCTCGTGCGCGAGATAGCCGAACTTGCAGGTCGCCGGGCAGGCCGAACGGACAAACGACCCGGTCGCCCGAAACGACAGGAAATCGGTGAGATCGAAGAAATGCCCGGCGCTCGCGATCGTCTCGGGCTTGCGGCGGGCGAGCCAGGCGAGCTTCGGCGCATGCATCTCGGGTGAGATCCTGCCCCCCACGTAGCGCAGCGCTTCATGCCCGCCGGCGTTGAGCCGCTCGGCGTCGTCGGTCGCTCGATGATCCATCCACACGATCACGTCGCGCTCGGATGCTTCGTCCGGGCTCACCGAGAGCGGACGCGCGCTCCGGTCCAGCACGACCAGCGAGCAGGTCGCGTCGAAGCCGATGCCGCGAACCGCCTCCGGCTCAAGCCCCGACGCCTCGACCGCCTCGCTGACCGCAGAGGTCGCCGCGCGCCAGATGTCGTCGGAAGACTGCTCGACGATCTCGCCCGGCTCACGCCAGATCGCGATCGGCCGGCGGGCGCTGGCGATGAGCCGCCCGGCGGAATCGAAAACGCCGGCTCTCGCGCTCAGCGTGCCGACGTCGACTCCGATAGTGGCCTCGATCATGATCGGGTTAGCCCGCCGAGCGAAGATTCGCCCATCAGCCGAAGATTCGCCCGGTTGGTTCGTCTTGGCAAGCCGCGCGCGCAAAGTCGCGCGTTGCGACGCGGCCGACCGACTGGACGACTCGAAAGGTCAGGCCGGCAGGCTCAGAAGGCCCGCGGCGCCCGATTCGAGACCGAACAGGAGCCGAGCCCCCGTCGCGTCCCAGGCCAGCGCGCTGACCGGACCGTCGCCGGCGTTGCGAACCAGGATCTCGGCCGCGTCGGCGAGGCGGGTCAGGAGGATGAGGCCGTCGGCGTAGCCGATCGCGACCACGAGCGCCTTGGGATGAAAGGCGACCCGGGTCACGCGCGCCTGCCGCACGCCGCATTCGCGCGGCGCCTTGCCCATCGGCCCATCCTTGTCCCTGAACGGCCAGATGACCGCGGCGTCGGCGCCGGAGGTCGCAAGCCACGCCCCGTCGTGCGACCAGGAGAGCGAGCGCGTCTTGGCGGGATAGCCGGTCATGCGCATGTTGCGCGAATCCTCAAGCCGCCAGCCGTGAAGCGCGTTCTCCTGCATCGAGGTGACGAGGAACCGGCTGTCGGGAGAAAAGGCGGCGTCGAGATGCGCGCCTTTCCATTCAAGCGTCTGCGGCGCCCCTTCGACCTTCGGAAACCAGAGCGTCGCGCCATTGTAATGGGTCGCCGCGAGGCGGAAGCCCTTGGGCTGGAAGGCGAGGCCGCGAACCGTCGACGCCGCGCTCCAGGTCTTGACGGCGCCGGTTTCGTCGCGAGCGCGAACCTGCTTGCCCGCGCTCCATGCGCAAGCCTTGCCGCGCAGCGCGAGCGCGTCGATCCAGCGGCCCTTCTCGTCGGCGATCACCTCGAAGCCGCCATCGGCCTTGACCGCGACGACGCGCCCGTCATCGCCGCCGGTGAGCAGAATCCTGCCGTCGCTGATCGCGGTCAGCATCGCGGCGTCTGGGTGGGCGACGATGCGCCTTGGCGCCTCCGGCTCGCCGATCAGGATGGCGCCGTCGGCCAGCGCCGCCGCCGGCGCGCCGTCGAGGAAGGCCGCGGCGACCACATGCGCGCCCGCGTCAAAAGCCTGCGCGTGCTGGGCGAGGGAAGTCGCCTGCGCCTCGGTCATCGGAGCAGCGAGGCGATCAAGCCGCGCAGGCCAGGAATCCGTCGCGGATATCGTCTTCCATAAGATCCCGGCCGATGAACACGACCTTCGACTCCCGCTTCTCGCCTTCTCTCCACTCGCGCTGCGAGTCGCCGTCGAGCATCATGTGCACGCCCTGGAACACGAAACGCTTGGGGTCGTCCTTCATCGCCACGATGCCCTTGCAGCGAAGGATGTTCGGACCCTGCTCCTGGGTCACGCGGTTGATCCACGGCATGAACTTGGCCGGATCGACGTCGCCCTCGAACCGCACCGCCACCGACTGCATGTCCTCGTCGTGATAGTGCTTGAGCCCGTGATGATGATGGTCGCCGTCATGATCGTGGCCATGCTCATGGTCGTG
>DATGHB010000056.1:0-9000 GCA_035308265.1 Roseiarcus sp. | reverse complement strand
TCGGCCGAGCCCGAGGCGCGCTCGCGGCGGATTTCGACCCCGACCTCGCCCTCGATCACATCGAGCTTGCGGATGTTGACGCGAACGCTGCGCACGCGCGCATGGCCCAGCACCAGCGCCGCGACCTCTTCCGCGAGCGTCTCGACGAAGTCGACGTGGCCGCGCCCGACGACGAGCCGGATCGCGTCGAGGATGACGTCGTAGGAAAAGATCGAGCGCAAGTCGTCCGCCTGCGCGCCGGCGCGGCGCACGAGAGCCTCGACGTCGAACACGACGCGCTGGCGGATCGCGCGCTCAAAGTCGTAAGCCCCG
Organism: Roseiarcus sp.; assembly: GCA_035308265.1. Lineage (GTDB taxonomy): Bacteria > Pseudomonadota > Alphaproteobacteria > Rhizobiales > Beijerinckiaceae > Roseiarcus. The sequence continues at coordinate 8,688 of DATGHB010000056.1, read as the reverse complement.
ATCGCGGCCGAGACGACGAAGTCGCGCACGAACACGCGGTCGAGCTCGCCTTCCTGGTCGCGTCCGCCGATGATCCCGCGGGCGAGCAGTCGCCAGTCGATCTTCGGCGAAGCGTCGGGGTCCGGCTTCTCGCGCGGGATCAGATCGCGGATGAGAGCGACGGCGGCGGGATCGATCGCGCCGCGCCGGTCGTGGGCGTGACAAAGCGCGCCCCTAAATCCAAGCACGTCCGGACGCACGAGCAGGAGGCGGGGAACGTCAGGCGCCTCAAGCGAGCCCGCAAGCCCGCCCATCAAGCCGAGCGCCCTGGCCTCGGCGCAGAACTGGCCAAGCCGCACGACATCGATTTGCGCGATGAGGCGCCCCTTAGTCTTGTCCCTTGTGTCGAGCATCGCGCCCTTGAACCCGAGCGCCGAGAGCCTGGGAAGAAGCGCGAAGTCGGGCTCTTCGTCGGCGAACATCATGCCGACCAGGCCGACCTCGCGCGCAAGCCCACTCAAGGAGGCGCCGAGCCGGTCGAGCGCCGACGTATCCACGGCGAGCTTGACATAGTCGACGCCCATCGCGGCGAGCGCCCGCGCAGCGGCGATGAGCGCGCCTTCGCCGTAAGGCGGATCGCCGAGCGCCGCGCTCGTCACGATTCGTCCCGCGACGGCGGCGACCGCCTCGCGCGCGGCGTCGGGCGAAACGGCGCCGAGCGCGCCCCGCCTGGCGTCCTTCAGATCGGCGACGTCGGCCCCGAGTTGCACAACGACGCCGGCCTCGGCGGCGTCGGAGACGCTGGCGAGCATGCGCGTCATCGCGTCGCGTCCGGATCCCAGCGATCGCCAAAAATCCCGCCGCACGAGGGTTTGCTGACGCTGAATGAGGTCAAGAGCGACGGCGCCCATGGGGTTCGGCGGCTTGATCGGCCGCGGGCGCAATCCTATCTTGGGCGCGAGAGGAAACGCAAATGCATGGCTCGCTCCGCGCCGTTCTCGCAATCGCGATTCTGGCGCTTGCGGCGCGGGCGGTCGGCCAATCCCGTGCGACGCTCGATCCGGATTGGCCCTGCCAGCAGATCAAGACCCCGACCTTTTCGCTCGCCGCCGTCTGGGCCGGGCCTCAGCTCGATCTGAACTCTCAGAGCTGGCGCAATGAGCCCGACGTCGTGGAGCTCAAGGCCCAAATGGCCAGCCGCCGGGTTCCCATCACCGAAGCCGAGAAGGCGATCGCGGATTTCAAGGCGAAGGCCGGCCCTGACGGAGACGCCAAGCTGTTGCGCGCCTTCGCCGCGGCGTTCGACGATTTGTCGCAGCAGCGCTCCGAGGTCATCGACGGCCTCGATCGGCTTGGCCGAAGGCAGAATGCGCTCGCCGATCGCATCCACGCCGAGAACGAAGCGGCCGAAAATGCGTCGGACCAGAAGGGCGACAGCGCGGCGCCGACCGGCGCCGACAATCAGGACAAGCTGCTCTGGGACCTCCGCATCTACAACGATCGCCGCCAGACTGCTTCTTATGTCTGCGAGGCGCCGACGCTGATCGAGCAGCGGATCGGGGCGATCGCTCGCGCGGTGCAGAACGCCCTCTAGGGGCGGTCCATAGCCCGTCGATGGACGGGCGTCCTTCCGGACGTCCTTTGGACCGCGCCGGCCGCGCTGGACCAAACGCGCCTACGGCGCCGGCGCGCTCAGGGCGGGATCGGCTTGTTGTTCTCGTCAAGCAGCGGGACGCCATAGGAGCGCAAGATCGTCTGAATCTCGCCCTGGTTGTCGGAGATCAGCTTGTTGAGGGTGCGTTTCCAGTTCTGATCGGAATGCCTGACCCCCATGACGATCCGGAAGACCATAGGGAGGTTGCCGGGCTCCTTCACCAGCGGAACCACCGCGGGCGGGTTCTTGGCCTTGGTCGCGTAATAGCCCGCGAGCGGACCCCAGAGCAGCGCAATGTCGATGTCGCCCCGGTCGAGATCGTCCATCATCTTGTGGGCCGGGGAATCGAAGCGGGTGTCGACCACCAGCGGATAGGACTTGATCCGCCCGAGCAATCCGTATTCAGCCAGTATGGTCGCCGGCGGAGTGCCCGCGATGATGCCGATCCGCGCCATTTTCAGACGCGGATCGTTCAGCGCCGTCAGGTCCTTCAGCGGACCGTCCTTGCGATAGGCAGCCACGTAGCTCGTCCGATAATAGGGACTGGTCGGCTGAACCATGTCGTCGCCCTGGGCGATGCCCAGGACGACGTCGCAGCGATGCGCGTTCAGGGTGTTGCGAATGAAGCCGGTGGCGTCGGGATAGAAGGTGTAGGCGACCGACTTGCCAAGCTTGCCGGCGAAAAGCTCGGCGATCTTGTTTTCGAAGCCTTCGCCCGCCTCGTTGGAGAAAGGAAGATCGCGCGGATCGGCGCAGGCGCGAAAGACATGCGGGTCCACGAGTTCGATCGGGCCTCCCGCGTTCTGCGCCCGCAACCCGCCGTGGAGGAAGAGGCACCCGAGGCCCGCCAGAGCCAGAGCGAGGAGGGTTCCTTTCGCCGATCGGCGCAGGCTCGCGCCGCTCGAATGGTCAATCATCAACCGGGGCCCATGCATTTGTCTTCGGCCGCCGAGAAGCCTGGGGGCTTGGGAGCATGCTTCTCCGGCCGTCCGCGCCCGATCGCTCCGGTGGAGCGGGCGCGCAGATAGACGTAGATGTCATTGAGATAGCACATCACGTTCTTGTTGTTGGCAAAAGCCGGCATGACCAGTTCCTTGCCGGCGCCAAGATCCTGCTTGCCGCTGACGACGGTCCCGAAAAATTCCGCATAGCCCATGGTCTTCAGCGAATCCGCGAGCGCCGGCGCATAGCTCGATCCCGCGCCATCGGGGCCATGACAGACGATACATGCGGCATTATAACGGCGGAAACCTGAAAAGGCGTACCAGTCGACGGTTCCGTCCGGCTCGATCTTGTAGGTCGGATCGCCGTTCTTATCGACCCACATACCGTTTTCATCCTGCTTCACCGGGGCGGGGTCGCCCGGCGGGTCGGCGCGGGCGACCAGCGGCGCGGCGAAGGTGAGCGTGAGCGCGAACGCCAGGCTGAGCATAAGTCTGGAAGCCGTCACTTTTGTTTCTCGAGCGGGCTGAAACAAATAAGGGGCCCGGCGCGTGCTTTGCCCGCACGCGCCGGGCCCCGCTATCCCCGTGAGCGGGGTCGGCCGATCAGTCGTTCGGCAGCGCGAACACGGTGAGCGTGCCGCCGAGGGCGGTGTAGTTCGACAGCGCCGCGTAGCCGCCGACCGCGCCCAGACCATCGGTCGGCTTGGTCAGGCCGGCCGCAAGGCCGATGCCCGCCCAACCGCCGACGCCGGACAGGATCGCCACATACTGGCGCCCGCCGTGCTCGTAGGTCATGACGTTGCCGATGATGCCCGACGGAGTCTTGAACTTGTAGAGCTCCTTGCCGGTCTTGGCGTCCACCGCCTTGAGATACCCTTCCAGCGTGCCATAGAAGACGACGCCGCCGGCGGTTGCGAGCGCGCCCGACCAGACCGAGAACTGCTCGGGATCTGACCAGACGATCTTGCCGGTCTTGCCGTCCCAGGCGATGAAGTTGCCCATGTTGCTGTCGCCCGCGGGCGGATACATCGACAAGGTCGCGCCGACATAGGGCTGGCCTGCGGTGTAGCTCACCTTGAACGGCTCGTAATCCATGCAGACGTGGTTGGTCGGCACGTAGAAGAGCTGGGTCTCGGGCGAATAGGCCGCGGGCTGCTCATCCTTGGAGCCCAACGCCGCCGGGCAGATGCCCTTGGAGTTGACGTCCTCGCCATTGGCCTCGGTCGACATCGCCTTGACGCGGATCGGACGGCCATAGTCAGCCGAAGACTTGTCCATGTCGATGCCGGTGGCCCAGTTCACCTTCGGGTCGTACTTCTGGGCGACCAGCAGTTCGCCGGTGTCGCGATCGAGCGTGTAGCCGAAGCCGTTGCGGTCGAAATGCGTCAGGAGCTTGCGATCCTTGCCGTCGATCGTCTGGTCGGTGAGGATCATCTCGTTGACGCCGTCATAGTCCCACTCGTCGTGGGGGGTCATTTGATAGACCCATTTCGCCTCGCCGGTGTCGGGGTTGCGCGCCCAGATGGTCATCGACCACTTGTTGTCGCCGGGCCGCTGCTTCGGATTCCAGGTCGAAGGATTCCCGGAGCCGTAATAGACCAGGTTGAGTTCCGGATCATAGGAATACCAGCCCCAAGTCGTTCCGCCGCCGATCTTCCATTGATCGCCTTGCCAGGTCTTGAGGGAGGAGTCCTTGCCGATCGGCTTGCCGAGCGAGGTGGTCTTCTCGGGATCGACCATAAGATCGGAATCGGGGCCTTCGGAATAGGCGCGCCACGCGAGCTTGCCGTCCTTCATATCATAGGCGCTGACCCATCCGCGAACGCCGAACTCGCCGCCCGAAACGCCGATCAGCACCTTGTCCTTGAGGACGAAGGGCGCGTCGGTGCCGGTCTCGCCCTTTGAAGGATCGCCGTCCTTCACCGACCAGTCGACCTTTCCGGTCTTGGCGTCGAGCGCGACCAGGGTCGTGTCGGCCTGGTGCAGGAAGATCTTGCCGTCGCCGTAAGCGACGCCGCGGTTGACGGTGTCGCAGCACATCACCGGAATGACGTTGGGATCCTGCTTGGGTTCGTATTTCCACAGGATCTTGCCATCGTTGTTGAGGTCGAGCGCAAAGACGGTGTTGGGGAACGGCGCCGCAAGGTACATCACGTCGCCGATGACCAGCGGAGCGCCCTCGTGCCCGCGCAAAACGCCAGTCGAGAAAGTCCAGGCGGGCGCAAGCTTATGGACGTTCTCGGCGTTGATCTGTTTGAGTTGCGAGAACCGTGTGTTGGCGAAGTCTTTGGTGGGCATCGCCCACTGGTTCGAGTCGGCGGCCATTTTCGCCAGGTCATCGTTGGCCGCCGCGTACCCGGCCGTAAAGATGGCCGCGACGCCAAAACAGCTGGCAAGTAAAAGATTGCGCATTCTTTCCTCCCGGTTAGACGTCTAGCAAAGCGAACCGCAACGCGTGACAAGGTCGAAGGGTTCTTGCACCGACAATCTCAGTTGGGACGGCGCCGGCAGCGTGTCACGACACGGCGAAACGAGCGCGAAACGCTCGCGGGGATTTCGCCTTGCCTCCGAAATGCGCCAGGGCTCCCGTTCCCTGGCGCTCGTGCAGCCGGAACCAACAGAAGGATATGCCGATCAAATTTTTAGCGCAAGGGCAAACCTCGACGTTCGCCGCAATCACGTCATAGGCCTTACGTCTTACTTCCAGACCTTTGAAGTAGGATCATATTGCGCTCCGCTTGTGGGCTTTCTCATTTGCTGTCACGCGATCGACGATGACGGGCTTACGTCCACGCCCGAGGCGATCAGAAGCAGCGCACTTCCCCCTCCGCCTGGGCGCGCCGCAATCGGGCGAGGGCGTCGCGTGCGACGGCCGCGCCTCGAAACTCGCCGCCGATCTGTCCGGGTTCCTGGTTCATCGACGCCACCGTCGCGGCGGCCACATAGGCGTCGTAAGGAAGCAGGGACGCGATGACGTCGATCGAGCACGAGCATTGCTCGAGCGCCTCTCGCGTATCGCCATTCACTTTCATGCAGGCGAAGACATAGTCGGCGCGCGCCGAGGTCGGATAGTCGTCGACCGGCGCCGTCGCGGCCATGACGCCGCCAGGGCTCGCGAGACAGGCGGCGGCCATATATGGGGCTACGATGGCCAAGCGCATGACTTGCTCTCCTAGCCTCCGCCCGCGCCAAGCAATGCCACCGCGACCGCGGGCGCGCAATGGGAGGCCTCGGCGGGGGCCCCGATCAGCGCGGAAAACCCGATGCAAGACCGCCGCAGACGGCGCGCGACCTCCGCCGCCATCGTTTCCCCGACGCCCGCCGCGACCACCGGCGCATCAGGCGGCACATCGTTGCGCGACAGACGCAGCGAGGCGGCGTCGGCGATCTGGCGGATCTGCGCCTCGGCGAGAAAGGCGGCGAGCCCATGCCATTCGGAAGCGGCCCCCTCGTCCGCCTCGCGCCCGATCATCCGCGCGAGACGCGCCCGCGAAGCCTCGACAGTCTTCTCGCGGCCGTCCGCAGTCGCCATCTTGTCTGCGCCATCGGGCAGGTCGCCAAGAATGCGATGCACGTCGGCGGCGCTGGCGAAATATTCGTTCATCAGCGGCGTCCAGGCGCCGCGGAACGGCGCCCGATCGGTGAGCGCCATGACGAAGCTGCGCGCCATTCCGGTATAGACGAGTTCGCCCGCGGCGAGCCGTTCGGCGTCGGTGTAGCCAGCCGCCACGATCCGGCCGGCGGCGACCGGAATGAGATCGGCGGTCGTCGAGCCGATGTCGATGATCAGCGCGTAGGGCGCCCGGAGCGCGACCAGCGCCGCGGTGGCGTGCCAGTTGGCCGAGGCGATATCGGCGGCGTGCGCGGCGGCTTCGCCAAGATCGACGAAACCGGCGCGGCCCGCATAGAGGCTCGGGACCGCGGGCGCGAGGCGCTTCGCCGCGATCGTTGCGAGACCCGCGACCCCTTCCCGGCGGGAGGGAAAGGCGTCGCACAATTCGCCCGTCATGGTGATCGCGTGACGATCGGCGAGGCCCAGCTCCGCGCCGATCGCCGCGAACGCGGCCTCGAGGCTGTCCAGTCCGAGCCACAGCGGCGTCGGCGCCTGAACCACCGCCTCGACCCGCCCGCCCTTCACGCGCGCGGCCTTCAAATGCGCGCCCCCGATGTCCCAGCCGACAACGACGCTCACTGTTCCTCCCGAATGTCCGGTGCGACGCTAGATCGGAGGAAAATGGACGGTCAAGCAGGCCGCTGTCGACAGCGGGCCGGCTCGAGCCATAGATTTGGCGGCTCAGGGGGAAAAGGCGCGCGACCGGGGACATGGAGCAGAGCCGAAACCGCGGCGATGAAACGGACCCTTCCCGAAATCGCCGGCCCCAACCGCGCCTCGCCGTCGTCAAGCTTGGCGGCAGCCACGCGGCCGGCCCGCATCTCAAGGACTGGCTCGCGGCCATCGCGGCCGAAGCGGGATCGATCGTCATCGCGCCAGGCGGCGGCCCCTTTGCGGACGCGGTGCGGGAGGCGCAAGCCGGAATCGGCTATGACGACCGCGCCGCGCACCTCATGGCGCTGATGGCGATGGCCCAGTTCGGCTTAGCGCTCGTAAGCCTCAATCCCGCGCTCCAGCTCACGGCGTCGCACTCCGCGATCCGCCGCGCGCTGAAAGCAGGCAAGGTTCCGGTGTGGTCGCCCGAACCGATGGCGCGCGCCGCCGAGCTTCCGGAGAGTTGGGAGTTGACTTCCGACAGCCTCGCCGCGTGGCTCGCGGGCGCGCTTGGCGCAAGCCGTCTCGTGCTCGTCAAACACGGCCGCTTTGACGCCGCCTCGATCGGCGCCCGCGATCTCGCCGCGCGCGGAATCGTCGATCCCCTCTTTCCGCATTACCTCGAGGCAAGCGGCGTTCGCGCTTGTCTCGCGGGCCCCGCCGACAGCTCAAGACTCGCCGAAGGGTTGCGGCGGCCCCTGTTTCCTGAAATCGTAGTGGAACCCTAAATGTTGCGCCGGCCAATCACGTGACAAAGTTCCAGACGCCGCGCTGGGGATGGGCGCTCACCGGATCCGGTCATTTCCTCAAGGAGAGCCTCGGCCTGATCCGCGAGCTCGAACATGTCGACCTGTTCCTCAGCAAGGCGGGCGCCGAAGTGCTGCGCATGTACAAGCAGGAGCTCGGGCTGCCGCGAACGGCCCGCGTCTATCGCGACACGTCGGCGAGCTCGTTCACGGTCGGGCAGTTCTATTATGGCGTCTATCACACGCTGATCGTGGCGCCGGCGACCTCGAACGCGGTCGCCAAGTTCGTCTATGGGATCTCCGACGATTTCATCACCAATGTTTTTGCCCAGGCGGGAAAATGCCGGGTCCCGGCGATCGTGTTCGCCTGCGACACCGCGCCCGAGCTCGAGACCGAAGCGCCGAAAGGCATGGTGAAGGTCTATCCGCGCCCGATCGACCTCGAGAACCGCGAACGGCTCGGGCGCTTCGCGGGCGCGACGACAGTCGACTCGATCGCCGAGCTTAGCGACGCGATCGCGCGGCGGCGAAGCGAACTCGGCCCATGAGGGAGCGCCTTCTGTTCCTGACCGGGCGTCTCGCCGAGAGCCGTCTCGAGAAGGTCCTGAACGGGATGGCGCCGACCGCGTTCGACTGGGGAATCGTGAACGTCGGCGTCAAGGTCGCGGCGCTGATGACCGAGCCCATTCTCATGCGCAGGCTGCCCCGCCCGCTTCGGGCCGACCGGGTGATCGTGCCGGGCCGCTGCCGCGCCGACCTTATGCGCCTCGCCAAGGAATTCGGCGCCCCCTTCGAGCGCGGGCCCGACGAACTGAAGGACCTGCCGGAGTTCTTCGGCAGGGCGGGCGCCGCGCTCGATCTCACCCGTCATGCGCTGAACATCTTCGCCGAGATCGTCGACGCCTCGCAGATGAGCGTCGCGGCGATTCTCGCCCGCGCCGAACGCATGCATGGGCAGGGCGCCGACGTCATCGACCTCGGCTGCCTGCCGGACACGCCTTTTCCCCATCTCGAGGACACGGTTAAGGAACTGAAGGCGCGCGGTTTTTCGGTCAGCGTCGATTCGGCCGACGCCGACGAACTGCGGCGGGGCGGCGC
>DATGHB010000055.1:0-6103 GCA_035308265.1 Roseiarcus sp. | reverse complement strand
CGCGAATCGAGAAGCTGCTCGGCGTCTATGATCTCCTGCGCTACCGCCATACGAAGGCGGGCGTTCTGTCGTCCGGCGAGCAGACCCGTCTTTCGCTCGCCAAGGCGATGCTCAATCTCCCCCGGCTGCTGCTGCTTGACGAGCCCACAGCCTCCATCGACCCATCGAACGCGCGCGACATTCGAGCCGGCATCGCCAAGTTTGTCGACAACGGACATTGCGGGGTCCTGTGGACGAGCCACAACATGTATGAGGTCCAGGCAGTCTGCGACCGGGTGCTGTTCTTGTCGCATGGCCGGATCGTGCTCGAGGGCGATCCGAAGACGCTGCCCGAGGAGCACGGCGCGGCGAGCCTCGACGATCTCTTCGTCAATGTCGCGCACGAGACGCTCCACGGCGGAGCCAGGCGATGAACGCCTCGCGCGTCGGCGCCATCGTGGTCAGGATGGCCTATCTCTATCGGGGCTCTCCGCAGCGGGTCTTTCCCATCTTTATCTTCGTTGCGGTCGACATCCTGATCTGGGGTTTCATGACCCGCTACCTCAATTCGGTGTCGCGCGCGGGCTTCAATTTCGTCCCCGCGCTGCTCGGCGCGGTGCTCCTGTGGGACTTTCTCACCCGGGTGATGCAGCAATTGACGATGGCCCTATTCGAGGACGTCTGGACCCGCAATTTCCTCAATCTGTTCGCCTCTCCCTTGCGGACCTCCGAATATCTGGCCGGGCTTCTGATCGTGGCGGTGACCACTTCGCTGCTCAGCCTCGTCGTCATGCTCATTCTGGCGCAGGCCGCCTTCGGGCTCTCCTTTCTGGTCTATGGCGCGGCGCTCGCTCCCTCCCTCATGGTGCTGTTCGTGACCGGCATCGCGCTTGGCGTTGCAGCGTCCGCCCTGGTGCTGAGGCTCGGCCCGACCTCCGAGTGGCTCATCTGGCCGATTCCGATGGTGATCTCGCCGTTCGCCGGCGTGCTCTATCCGATCGCGATCCTGCCCGGATGGATGCGCGTGGTCTCGGCCATCCTGCCCCCGGCTTATGTGTTCGAGGGCATGCGCGCGGTGGTCGATGGGCGCCCTCCGCCCTGGGATCGGCTGGCGATCGGCGGCGTGCTGGCGCTCGTCTACCTCGCGCTCGCGTGCCTCTTCTTCTTCGCCGTCTATCGCTCGGTGATCCGCAATGGCCTCATCGCCCGCTACAGCGCCGAGACAGTCACCTGAGCCTGAGCGCGCCAACGCCCGTCCGCGCTTTTGCGCCGACGGCCGGTCGTACCGCGATCCAGGTCCAAGCTCGGGCTTTTCGCCTTCGTGCCCGGAGAGAAGGTTTACCGACCGGACTGAAATGTATTAAATGAGCTAGGCAATTGTCAGCGGGACCGTCGCCGCGAGCCGTTTTTCCGGTCGCAGCAGCTGACGATTTTTCTTGAATACTGCTCAGTTTGTTCTTGATTTCATCGGGAGGCGCAGATGCCGGTCAGAAATATAGCTGGCACGAATTTCAAGTATTATCTCTGCGTATTTGACGAACGAGGCAACGAGCGGAAGGAACCCGATGGCGCTCTGTTGAGCGACGCCGTCTTGAGGCGCCTCGCGGGCGCGCCTCCGGTCACGGATATCTTCCTCATGAGCCACGGGTGGCAGGGCGACGTCCCCGCGGCGATCAGACAATACGACGCCTGGGTGGAACAGGTGGCGAGGTCGGCCTCCGATCTTGACGCCGTTCGGCGAAGCCGGCCCGGATTCGAGCCGCTTGTGGTCGGAATCCACTGGCCAAGTCTCCCCTGGGGCGACGAAACCATCCCCTCCGGCGGCGTCCTTTCCGCCGACGACGCGGAGGGCGCCTCGATCGATTCGGAAATCGACGCCTATGCGTCGCGAATTGCCGACACGCCCGCCGCGCGCGCCGCGATCCGGGTGATCCTGGAGGCCGCGCAAAGCGATGAGAACGCGCTGGCGGTCAGCCAGCCGGTTCGTGACGCCTACGCGACGCTATTCGCCGAGTCGGGACTTCGGCTTGCAGGCCTCGGCGGCGCCCCGGGCGCCGATCAGGAAGCGTTCAACCCTGCGGCCATCATCAAGGATGCGAGCCAGGGCGATCCCGCCATGGCCGTCGCCGGCGCCCCCGGCCTGCTTGGCTTCGGCGACGGGCTGAAGGACCTTCTGCTGTCGCCGCTGCGTCAACTCTCGTTCTGGAAGATGAAGGACCGTGCGCGTCAGATCGGGGAGAACGCCGGCCACGCGCTGCTGGACCGGCTGATGTCCGCCGCGCCCAACGCCCGGGTTCATCTGATGGGACACAGTTTCGGCTGTATCGTCGTCTCCGCGGCGGTCGCCGGCGCGGCGGACAGGCGGCGGCTAGGGAGGCAGGTCGATACGCTGTTCCTGGCGCAAGGCGCGCTATCCCTCTGGGCCTACACCGGCGATATCCCCTACGCGCCGGGTACGAGCGGCTACTTCCGACGCATCGTCGCGGACCGTCTGGTGAACGGGCCAATTGTGACGACGCGCTCGATCCACGACAGGGCGGTCGGCTTTTTCTACCCCCTGGGCGCCGGATTGGCGGGACAGCTTGTGCTCGACGTTCAGAAGTACCCCCCTTTCGGCGGCTTGGGCGCTTTCGGAATCCGGGGCGTAATCGCCGCGGAAGATCGCGTGATGCTCCCCTCGACGTCTCCGTACGGTTTCGAACCGGGCCGCATCTACAATCTCGAAGCGAGCGACATTATCAAGAACGGCGACGGAGCGTCCGGCGCGCACAGCGACATCGCTCATCCCGAGGTCGCCCATGCGTTCTGGCAGGCCGCCTTTCCGGACCAGGAGACCGAGTTGCGTCCGGCCGGCGTGGGCGGGATGCTGGGACCAGATCCATCGGAGGGGGGAGGCCTCCTCGGCAATATCCTCGCCGGCGGGGACAGGGCGGAAGCGGGCGGCGGGGGGATAAGTTGGGTTGAGAAGCAACAGCTGCAATGGCCTCAGCAGCAACAGCAACAGCAACAGCAGCAGCAGCAGCAATGGCAACCGCAGCAGCAACAACAGCAGCAACAACAGCAGCAACAACAACAGCAGCAACAGCAGCAGCAACAGCAGCAGCAACAGCAGCAGCAACAGCAGCAGCAGCAGCAACAGCAGCAGCAACAGCAACCAGGACAGCAGCAGCCCGCGACGCCCACTCACGATCGACGTTGGATCAACGCCGAACTCGAAGGCCATCCGCGCGGCAAGTCGCTGACCAAGGGAAGCTCGTACACCCTCACATTCGACGTCGACGTCGAGGAGCGTCCGGCCGCCGTGGCTGCGCCGCTCGACGACAGCCAGATCTTCGCCTCGGGCGTGGAGGAGGCGACCCTGACCGTTCAGCTGGACAGCGCCGATTTCGATATCGACAAGCCGACCGACTCGCTCGTCGTTCCGCGCCAGGGACAATCGACCCGCGACGCATCGTTCAGGATCGTTCCGCGTCACGATGGCGTCTCGGAGATCACCGCGACGATTCACTTCAGGGGCAATTTCATTCAGCAGATGAAGTTGAGATTCGACGTGGGCGCGGCGGTCGGCGCCGGGATCGCGGTTTCGACGCTCGGCCGTCCGCTGTCGGCCGTCTCGGTCGTCCAGCCCCGGGACTTGGGGCTGTCGATTTCGCCATCTATCGGGGGGTATGATTGCACCGTCTGGGGCGCCGTGGCGGCCCGCGCGCGCCTGCCGATCCCGCCCGCCGAACTGGCCAAGGCCGTCGATGTCGCGCGCGACGAACTCCTGAAGGTCGTCATGTGGCGCGACCCCCAGAACCCCGCCGGGGGTTATCCTTTTCAGACTGCAACCGGCATTCCGGAGGCCGGGCGCGAGTTCGCGCTCACGACGCTGGCGCGCGCCGGCGCCGGCCTGTTCCGGAAGCTGTTCTTTGGCCCGGCCGCGGCGGCGGACGCCAACAAGGTCGGCGAATTCCTGCGGCGGATGGCGACCGAAACGCCAAAGCTCAGATTGCAGATTCTGGCCGACAGCGCGCCCATTCCCTGGGGCATGCTCTACGTCGGCGACGCCAGCGCCGAGGCTAAGCTCGACTGGGGCAACTTCCTCGGGGCGCGCCACGTAATCGAGATGATCCCGTTGCAGAACACGCTCGTCGTTTCAGCCTCCGAAATCCCGTCCGATCAGCCGAGGCTTGTGGTCAGCGTCAACATCAATCGCGGCATCGACAGCCAGATGGGCGCCGACTTCGTGGCGAGACAGGAAAGCTATTGGGACGGCGCCGGGAAGCGCGGAGGCGTCCGCGTCGTTTCGCGCGCGACCAAGGCCGAGCTGGTCAAGGCGCTGGCCTCGGGAAGCGCGGACGACCAAATCCTCTACTTCTATTGCCATGCGAAATCGGCCGACCTGTCGTCGGCCGCCGGACCCGACTCGGCCTGCCTCGTGCTCACCGACGGCCGGGTTACGCTGGGCGACCTCAATCTCGACGCCCCGACTTCGGCGCAGCTTCGCGGCAATCCTCTGGTGTTCATCAACGCCTGCGAATCGGCCGAAATGTCTCCGGCGTTCTACGACGGATTCGTCCCCTATTTCATGGCCAAGGGCGCGAGAGGGGTGATCGGGACGGAGTGCCAGACGCCGGCGTTGTTCGCGGCGGAGTGGGCGAGACGCTTCTTCCTCCTCTTCCTCGACGGCCAAACGCTTGGCGAGGCGTTTCTCGCCTTGCGCAAGGCGTTCCTCGAGGAGCACGGCAACCCGCTCGGCCTCATCTACGCCGTGCACAGCGACGGCGACACGCGGATCACGCCGCCGTTGGCTTCGTCGAGTTGAGCCCGCCGGGCGCGTCCGGGTGCGATGCGGGCGCGTCCGCCGCCGCTTGCGAACAAAGCGCGAAACATGGTTGCGTCGCTCCATGTCGCTCGCCCTGATTCGCACGCCCGCTGTCGAGCTCAACCCCGAACAACGGCTCGCGGTCGAGCATGGGATCGGCGATGCGCAAAGGTCCGGGCCGCTGTTGGTCATCGCCGGCGCGGGCTCGGGGAAAACGGCGATGCTGGCCCATCGGGTGGCGGCGCTGATCCTGGCCGGCGCGGACCCCAGGCGGATTATGCTCGCCACATTCTCGCGCCGCGCCGCAGCCGAGCTTGGCCGCCGGGTCGAGCGCCTGCTCGCCCGCCGTCTTAAGCCCGAGGCGGCCGCCGCGGCGACACCCGCCTATGCCGGAACATTCCACAGCCTCGGCGCCCGCTTCCTGCGCGAATATGCGGCGCGGCTCGGTCTCGACCCGCAGTTCACCATCCACGACCGCGAGGACTCCGCCGACCTCATGAACTGGGCGCGCCACGAGGCAGGTCTCGACGAAAGGAAGGAGCGCTTTCCCACCAAGGGAACCTGCCTCGCCATCTACTCGCGGGTCGTCAACGGGCGCGGCGAGCTGAAGGAGACGCTTGGCAAATGGTTCCCCTGGGTCGCGGGCCACGAGGCGCCCTTGCGCGCGCTGTTCGCTGCTTACGTCGAAATGAAGCAGCGCCAGAACGTGCTCGATTACGACGACCTCCTCATCTATTTCGCCCAGATGCTGACCGAGCCCGCGATCGCCGCCGAGGTGGCCGCCCGCTTCGATCATCTTCTGGTCGACGAATACCAGGACACCAACGCCCTTCAGGGCGAGATCGTGCTGGGCTTAAGGCCCAGGGGACACGGGCTCACCGTGGTTGGCGACGACGCGCAGGCGATCTATTCGTTCCGCTCGGCGACGGTGCGCAACATCCTAGATTTTCCTCAAAAATTCGATCCGCCGGCGCGGGTGGTGACGCTCGAGCGCAACTACCGCTCGAGCGGGGCGATCCTCGCCGCCGCCAATGCGGCGATCGCGCTCGCGCCCGAGCGCTTCGCCAAGACGTTGCGCACCGAGCGGCCTCACGGCCCCCTTCCCCAGCTCGTCACCGTCGCCGACGATTCTGGGCAGGCTTCATTCGTCGCGACCCGCGTGCTCGCCAACCGGGAGGCGGGCGCGTCGCTTAAAAGCCAGGCGGCGCTGTTTCGCGCCTCCCACCACAGCGCCGCGCTCGAACTCGAGCTCACCCGTCGCAACGTGCCGTTCGTCAAATACGGCGGCCTCAAGTTTCTCGACGCCGCCCATGTCAA
>DATGHB010000054.1:0-9221 GCA_035308265.1 Roseiarcus sp. | reverse complement strand
CCCTTGCCGCCGATCGCCTTGGCCAGTCCGCGCGCGGCGATGCGGCCGCCCTCGGTGTTGTCGGAGCCGATGTAGCTGATCGGGAACTTGACCGGACCTTTGGCGTAGTCGCCATCGCCGAGGAACGTGTCGACGGTGATGATCTTGATCCCCGCGTCGGTGGCGGCCTTGAGCGGGCCGACCATCTGATCCTTGTCGGTCGGCGCGATGATGATGTACTTGAGGTCGCCGCGCGCGACCATCGAATCGAGGATCGGCGTCTGGACGCTCACCCCCCAGGTCGGCGGGATCTGGGTGACGACCTCGGCGCCGAGGTCCTTCGCCGCCTTCTCCACCCCGAGCTGCATCACCTGGTAGAACGGATCGACGACCCCGGGCAAAAAGCCGATCTTGAGCTTCTCGGCCACGGCGCCATGAGCGGCGAGAGCCGCTGCTAGCCCTGCCGCCATTGCCAAACCTAAACGCTTGCGCATGTCGCTCTCCTCCCTCGAATGATCGGCTCCTGGCCGCCGGCTGGCCTTAAGCCGGCTTTGCTCTTTCCAAACGTCGTTCAGCCTTGGCTGTCTTCCCGGCTGGTTTCCCCTTCTTCGCCCGCTCGACGCCCTCGAGGACCAGCGCGCGCGCCTCGTCCGCGTCGCCCCAGCGAACGATCCTGACCCACTTGTTCGGTTCGAGGTCCTTGTAATGGGCGAAGAAATGCTCGATCTGCTGGATCGTGATCGACGGCAGGTCGGAATAGTTGTTCACGTGGTCGTAGCGCTGGGTCAGCTTCGCCGACGGCACGGCGAGCAGCTTCTCGTCGCCGCCGTGCTCGTCCTCCATCAGGAGAACCCCGACGATCCGGCAGCTCATCACGGCGCCGGGAACGATCGCGCGGGTGTTGGCGACGATCACGTCGCAGGGGTCGCCGTCGTCCGACAGCGTGTGGGGGATGAAGCCGTAATTCCCGGGGTAGCGCATCGAGGTGTGGAGAAACCGGTCGACCCGGAGCGCGCCGCTCTCCTTGTCCATCTCATACTTGATCGGCTCGCCGCCGATCGGCACCTCGATCACGACGTTGACGTCGTGGGGCGGGTTTTTGCCGATCGGTATGGCGTTCAGGTTCACCTCGCCCCTCCCAAATCGCCTCAGAGCCGAGCCGCCATCGCGACCGACGCCGGCAGCGCGTCAATCCCGCCCTCGAGGACGAGCGAACATTCAGCCGAAGCCGAAAGCGATCCGGTCGCGCTGCTGGCCGCCGAAGGTCTCGCGCGCGCGGCGCAGGACCCGGCCGCCGAGCCTGAGGTAGAATCCGACCGCGCGCTCGTTGTCGGCCAGCGCCCACACGACGAGGTTCGAGAGTCCATGACCGGCGAGGTCCTTGCGCGCCGCCTCGAACATGCGCCGTCCGAAGCCGCAGCCCTGGCACTCCGGCGCGAGGTAGAGCTCGAAAATCTCGCCGCCGTAGCCGAGCGCGGGCACGCGATTGCGCCCATAGCTGACGTAGCCGACGATCGAATCGGCGAATTCGAGCACCAGCAGCGGCGTCCTCCGGGCGATGGCGAGGCGCCACCACGTCGGGCCCCTGCGGGCGATCATCCGCTCGAGCTCCTGGCCCGGGATGACGCCCCGATAGGCTTCGCGCCACGCCGCGTCGTGCACCGAGGCGATTTCGCCCTCGTCGCCCAGTCGCGCCGCGCGAATGGAGATGACCGTCTCGACCATGGAGGGGATGTTAAGTCCGCGCGCCGGCCCGCCGCAAGGTCTTGACACCGAGGCGGGAGCACTTTTTTGCTGGCGCCGTCTTGCGCCCTCGAGTCGGCGCAATCGCGCCGGAATTCTTGCGCAATTCTCCGTTCAATGCGCTGCAAAGGCGAGGCTTGGAGATTGGAAACGATGGCGCCGCGATCGTCTAGAGCCCTCGGCGATTCGGTCGAATCGTCGAGCGCTCCGGATTTCTTTGGCTTCGCGCGCTTTTTCGCGGGACTTTTTCATGAGCCGCGCTCTTGGGCGCGCCTGCGACTGGGCGCCGTCGGAATGACGGCGGCGCTGGCCTGGGCCGCGGGCGCCCATGCCGACGTGCTGCACGCGAGCTACCGGGTGTCGCTGATTGGCCTTCCGATCGGCGCCGTCAATCTCGACGCCGACCTCACCCCGACCAGCTACGCGATCGCGGGCAATGCGAAACTGACCGGCCTCGCCAAACTGTTCACCAACGCTCACGGCGCCTCCGCTGGCAAGGGCGCGATTCTGCAGGGCCATGTTTCGCCCACGAGTTTCGCCACCATCGCCGCGGACTCGCGCATGACGCGCACGATCCGCATGGCGCTCGCTGACAACGCGGTCACCGGGGTCGACATCTCGCCGCCGTTCCAGGACAAGCCAGATCGGGTTCCGCTCGGGCCCGGCGACGAGCGCGGCGTCGTCGATCCGGTCGGCGCGGTCGTCATTCCGGGGCCAGCCTCGGGACCGATGCTGTCGCCCGCCGCGTGCGATCGCAAGATTCCGATCTTCGACGGCTATACAAGGTTCGATATTACGCTCTCTTACGTCGGCGAGCGCGCGGTCTCGGCGAAAGGCTACAAGGGTCCGGTCGTGGTCTGCGCGGCGCGCTACGTCCCCATATCCGGCCATCAGCGCAATCGGCCGGCGACCAAATTCATGGCCGACAACAAGGACCTCGAAGTGTGGCTCGCGCCAATCGAGAGCGACCGCGTGCTGTTCCCGTTCCGGGTCTCGGTCATGACGATGATCGGCGTGGTGGCGATCGAGGCGCAGCAGTTCCGCATCGGGGAGAAGTAGGGCGGGTCGCGAGCGCGGCGAAGCGATCCAGCGATGAAGGGCCGGAGCGGCGGCTCTGGATCGCCGCGTCGCGCCATAGCCCGGTTGAGAGACGGGCGTCTCTCGACGCCCTATGCGCGCTCCTCGCGATGACGTCCGCGGTTTGACCGCCCTACATCGTGTTCTAGTTAAGCTCGTCCTCGAGCATCGGCATTGGCAGCACGCCGATCCCGTCCTCGACGAGCGACCTGGCCTCCGCGGGGCTCGCGCGGCCGCGAATCCCGCGCTCCGGCTCCTCGCCAAGGTGGATGGCTCGCGCCACTTGCGGGAACCTGGCGCCGACGTCGTCCGTGTTGGCCTCGATTTCGCGGCGCACGCGACGGAAGAATTCGCGCGCGCGCACACGCCGCCGGTCATCGACGACAATCTCCGGGGCGGCTTCGACCGCCGCCCGCTCGCCGCCGACGACGGCCGGGGCCATGATCGCCTTGTCGACGCGGGTCGAGCCGCATTCGGGGCAAGCGACAAAGCCCCGCTTGCGTTGCTTCTCGTAAGCGGCGCTGTCGGGAAACCAGCTGTCGAACGCGTGTCCGTCAGCGCAGGCGAGGGCGTATTTGATCATCCTTTACCCCCCCGCCAGCAGCCCATCGAGTTCGCCCGCGGCGTCGAGCGCATGCAAATCGTCGCAGCCGCCGACGTGCGTGTCGCCGACAAAGATCTGCGGCACCGTCCATCGTCCGTTCGCCCTGGCCGCCATCGCGGCCTGGGCGGCGCGGTCGCCGTCAACGCCGATTTCCTCGAAAGACGCCGCCTTGGCGCGCAACAGCGCCTTGGCGGAGTGGCAGTAGGGGCAGGCCGATTTGGTGTAGATGACAACCGGTGGCACGCTCGAGAGATCCCTGGCGCGTCGATTACGCGCATTTTCCAGCACTATATGGGAACTCACCCGCCGCTAACAACCCGGGCGAACACGAGCACGTCCACCCGCTTGGCGCCCGCCCTGATAAGGGCCCGGGAGGCGGCGTTGGCGGTCGCGCCCGAGGTTAAAACATCGTCAACGAGCACGACATTGAGCCCGCGCACCGCTGCGCCCTCGGCGATCCGGAAGGCGCCCTGGACGTTCTCGGCCCTTTGCGCCCGGCTCAGGCCGACCTGGCTCTTGGTCGCCTTGACCCGCCGAAGCGCGGCGAGGTCGCAGCGCTTGCCGGTCTGGCGGGAAATCTCCGCCGTGAGCGCGGCGGCCTGGTTGAACCGCCGCCGCCACAGCCGCAAGGCGTGGAGAGGCACCGGCGCCAGGAGATCGGCGTCGGCCAGCAGGTCGGCGCCGGCGCGGGTCATCCAGCGCGCGATCGGCCGGGCGAGCTCGGCGCGGTCCGAATATTTGAGCCGGTGCACGAGGGTGCGCGCCGGTCCGTCCTCGAACCGGGCCACCGCCCGGGCCCGGGCGAACGCGGGCGGGTCGGCCGCCGCCTGCGGCGAGATGAGGCCTGGGCCGAGGTCGTGCTCGAACGGCGTGCCGAGCCGCTCGCAAAACGGGCGCTCGATGAACCGCATCGCGCTCCAGCAGCGCGGGCAGAGCGCCCCGTGCCTGGCCGTCGCGGCGCGGCAGGCAAGGCATGTCGGCGGATAGAGCGTGTCGAGCGCGGCTTGGCCCAGGCGTGACGCGAGCAAGCCTGCGCGGCTCGCCCAAATGGACGCGAGCAAGCCTGCGCGGCTCGCCCAAGGCGAGCCCCGGATTTCATCCGCGTCAAGCGCCGGAAACGCGTCCATGTCCGGAAGTTAGCGCGAATCAAAGCTTTGCGCGAGAGGTGGTCCGGCGCATAAGAAGCGCCCATGGCAGAGCCGGCGCCGCCGCGGATCTTCGATCGAGACCTGACCCATCGCCGCCTCGACCGCGCCTGGGCTCGCGCCCGCGAGCGGCCGGCCCAGGCGGACTTCCTGCTCGCCAGGGCCGCCGAAGACCTTCGCGACCGGCTGTCGCTCGTCAAGCGGCGCTTCGCCCTGGCCGCCGACTTTGGCTCGCCTGGGCCTCATGGCGCGGCCGCGCTCGCGGCGGGGGGCCAGGTCGATTGCGTCATCCGGGTCGCCCCGACCGAGGCGAGTCTGGGGAAGGGGGACTTTCTCCCCGCGGTCGGCGACCTCGAGCGCTTGGCCATGGCGGACGGGCGCCTCGATCTCGCCGTCTCGCTGCTGGCGCTGCAGACGGTGAACGATCTGCCCGGCGCGCTCATGCAGATGCGGCGCGCGCTCAAGGACGACGGCCTCCTGATCGCGGCGCTGATCGGGGGCGAGACGCTGACGGAGCTCAGGCAAAGCCTGACTGTCGCCGAGAGCGAGATTCTCGGCGGCTCGTCGCCGCGGGTTGCGCCGTTCGTCGACGTGCGCGCCTTTGGCGGCCTGGCGCAGCGCGCTGGGCTAGCGCTGCCGGTCGTCGATCTCGATCGCGCGGTCGTCCGCTATCCGGACATGCTCGCGCTTCTCGCCGACCTGCGCGCCATGGGGGCTCAGAACGCGCTTCACGCGCGCAGCCTGAAACCGCTGCGTCGCGAGGTTTTGGCGCGCGCCGCCGCTGTTTACGCCGAACGCTTCGCCGATCCCGATGGGCGCCTGCGGGCGACTTTCGACCTCGTGTGGCTCGCGGCCTGGGCCCCCCATGAGAGCCAGCAGAAGCCGCTCGAGCCCGGGTCGGCGACGATGCGGCTCGCCGACGCGCTCAAGCGCCGCGGTTGAGGCCGCACGGCTCAGGCGGAAGATCTCTTATCAAGAAGATGTCGGGTTCGGGATCGCGGTTCAGTCGGCCGCTCGGTGAGGGACTCTGTCCCCTTGTCACCGGAAATTCCGCCCCGCGGGCATCGCCTCTGCGGCGGCGCTTGTCCCGGGCGGAGGGGAGGGCGCGCGCGGATCGTCGAAGCGCGGGGGTTGAGCGAATCTGCTTCCTTGCCGCTTCCTCGTCTCCGTCGGTTCGGTCCGATGCGCTTCGTCGGCGCGGGCGAGCGCGCCGATCGTCTGGCCCGCCTCCGACAGAAGCCCAAGCATGGGCGTCAGATCGGTCATGCGCTCGGCGACGATATGGATCACCCCTTGCTCGCTCTGCAATTTCCCGGCGACCGCGACAAAGCGCCCGCCGAGCACGATCGCGCGCAGGCGCTCGAAGACTTTCGGCCATACGATGATGTTGGCGACGCCCGTCTCGTCCTCGAGCGTCATGAAAATGACTCCGCTCGCGGTGCCGGGCCGCTGGCGCACCAGCACAAGGCCGGCGACGGTGACGCGCTCGCCGTTCCTGACCGACGCAAGCGTCTCGGAGCGCAGGATTCCGCGCGCCGCGAGGCGGGCGCGCAGGAACGAGGCGGGATGAGCCTTGAGCGACAGCGACAAACGCCGGTAATCCTCCACCACATGCGCGCCGAGCGGCATCGGGGGCAGTCGCGCGTCGGGCTCCGCATCGCGCTGAGGCCGGCTCGAGAACAGCGGCAGATCGTCCTTGTCGCCGACCCGGTCGAGGCCGCGCACCGCCCATAAAGCCTGACGCCGGTCGAGGCCGAGCGAGCGGAAGGCGTCGGCGTCGGCAAGCTTTTCCAATACAGTCGAACTCAAACCGCTGCGCAGCCATAAGTCGCGCGCCGAATCGTAACCCTCGCCACGCCGCTCCACCAGCCGGCGCATGTCCGCCTCCTTGACGCCAGCGATTTGCCGCAAGCCCAGACGCACCGCATGCGCGGCGCGGATGTGCGGCGCCATCCCGGCGTGACGGGGGTGGATGCCCTCACCCCCAACCCCTCTCCCATCGGGAGAGGGGGGTTCCAGCGTGCAGTCCCAGTCGGACAGGTTCACGTCGACCTCGCGCATTTCAACCCCGTGCTCGCGCGCGTCGCGCACGAGCTGGGCTGGCGCATAGAAGCCGAGCGGCTGGGAATTCAGCATCGCCGCGGCGAACACGTCCGGGTAGCGGCATTTCATCCAGCACGACGCGTAGACCAGAAGCGCGAAGCTCGCCGCGTGACTCTCGGGAAAACCGTATTCGCCGAATCCCTCGATCTGGTGGAAGCAGCGTTCGGCGAACGCGCGGTCGTAGCCCCTGGCGGCCATGCCCTCGATCATTTTCTCCTGAAACGTCTGGATCGTGCCGGCCCGGCGGAAGGTCGCCATCGCGCGGCGCAACTTGTCGGCTTCCGAGGGGGTGAAGCCGGCGGCGACGATGGCGATCTTCATCGCCTGCTCCTGGAACAGCGGCACGCCGAGCGTCTTTTTCAACACCGCTTCCAGTTCGCGCGATGGATAGGAGACCTCCTCGAGGCCCTGCCGGCGGCGCAAATAGGGATGCACCATGTCGCCCTGGATCGGGCCGGGGCGCACGATCGCGACCTCGATGACCAGATCATAGAACGATTCCGGCTTGAGCCTGGGCAGCATCGACATCTGCGCCCGGCTTTCGATCTGGAACACGCCGATCGTGTCGGCGCGCTGAATCATGGCGTAGACTTGAGGCTCCTCGGGCGGGATGGTCGCCAGCGCCAGCCGCTCTCCGTAATGCTTGTCCAGAAGATCGAAGCCTTTGCTCAGCGCCGTCAGCATGCCGAGCGCGAGCACGTCGATCTTGAGAAGGCCGAGCGCGTCGAGATCGTCCTTGTCCCATTCGACCATCGTGCGCTCATCCATCGCGGTGTTCATCACCGGCATGACCTCGTCGAGCCGGTCGCGGGTGATGACGAAGCCGCCGCTGTGCTGGGTCAAATGGCGTGGAAAGCCGGTCAGCTCCTCCGCCATTTCGAGCGCGAGCCTGAGGGTGGGATCGGCCGGATCGAGGCCGGCCGCGCGCACACGAGTCTCGTCGGCCGCCCCCGTCTCCTGGCCCCAGGCGGTTCCGTTGAGGGCGGCGATGACATCGTCGGAGAGGCCGAACGCCTTGGCTGTTTCGCGGATCGCCGAGCGCGTGCGATAGGTGATCACCGCCGCGGCGAGGGAGGCGCGTTCGCGCCCGTAGCGCTGATAGATGTACTGGATCACCTCCTCGCGCCGCTCATGCTCGAAATCGACGTCGATGTCAGGAGGCTCGTTGCGCTCGGGCGAAATGAAGCGCTCGAACAGAAGGTCGAAACGCGCCGGATCGACCTCGGTGATTCCGAGGCAGTAGCAGACGGCCGAATTGGCCGCCGAGCCACGGCCCTGGCAGAGGATGCCGCGCGTGCGGGCAAAGCGCACGATGTCGTGCACGGTGAGGAAGTAAGGCGCATAGTCGAGCGCGGCGATCAGGTTGAGTTCGTGCGCCAGCGCCTCGCGCGTCCGCTCCGGAACGCCGCCGGGATAGCGCGCCCGGGCGCCGGCGTGGGCAAAGGCTTCGAGCGCTTCTTGAGCCGTCGCATGGCCTTCGCGCAATTCTTCCGGATAGCAATGGGCGAGTTCATCGAGGCTGAACTTGAGACCATCGAGGAAGCGGATTGTCTCGGCGAGGGCTTGAGGCGCCTCGGCGAACAGCCGCGCCATTTCGCGGGGGCTTTTGAGATGGCGCTCGGCGTTGGCTTGGGTCAGGCGCCCGGCGGCCTCGAGGGTGGTTTTCTCGCGGATGCAGGCGACGACGTCGGCGAGCGGGCGCCGCTCGGGCGCATGCATGAGCGCCTCGTTGGTCGCGATCAGCGGCGCGCCAACGGCGCGCGCAAGCGCAACCCGCCGCGCAAGAGAGTCGCGCATGTCCGCGCCATAGGCGAGGCAAGCGCCGATCCACAGACGCTCGCCGAATGCCTCGCGCAGACGGCGGAGCAGCGCTCGCTCCCGAACGCCCTTTTGGGGGAGAGGATGGGCAGGAGGAAGCGCCACGACCTGCAGGCCCTCGCCACGCTCCAGAAGGTCGTCGAGCTCGAGCCGGCATTCGCCCTTGGGCGCGCGCAAGTTGCCCGCGGTCAGGATCCGGCAGAGCCGGCCGTAAGCGGCGCGGTCCCTTGGATAGACGAGCATGTCCGGCGCCCCGTCGATGAAGGCGAGCCGCGCGCCGGGGACGACCCGCATGCCGGCAAATGCCTTGGCGTTCTCTCGCGCGTAGGTGTGCGCGCGTACGGTTCCGGCGAGCGTGTTGCGGTCGGCGATCCCGATTCCCGCGAGCCCAAGCTCGGCCGAGCGGGCGACCATTTCCTCGGGATGCGAGGCCCCGCGCAGAAACGAGAAATTCGTCATCGCCGCGAGTTCGGCGAACCGCGGCTCAAGCCGGATCAAAGGACGGCGACCTCGCGCGAGAGGAAGAAAGCCCTGGGGTGAGAACAAAGATAGAACATTACCGGCAAGGACACAAGCGTCAAGGCCAGAGCGTTCAGAAATGGCCGCGCCGCGCGGCGCTTACGTCCTACCCGTGGGCCGCCTCGCCTGCCAGGCACTCGATCGCCTCGAAGAACAGGCGGCGGAAACGCTCGGCGTCGACGGCTACGGCGACTTCGGTGTTGGCGAGGCGGCCCCATTGGCCGCGCCAGTCG
>DATGHB010000053.1:0-3117 GCA_035308265.1 Roseiarcus sp. | reverse complement strand
GGGTCGAGCCCGCGGGAAGCTGGCGCGCGCATGGTGGTCAGGCCGTCCGGCGGCTTTAACGGCACGATCGGCGGCGGGGCGCTCGAGTTCGCGGCCCTCGATGCGGCCCACATGGCGCTGAAAAAAGGCCGCGGGCCCGCGTTCCGCCGCTCGCTCGCGCTCGGGCCAGAGCTCGGGCAATGTTGCGGCGGACGGGTCGAGTGGCGGGTCGAAACCTTCGATGCGCGCGATGTCGACGATCTTTCGACGCTGGCGATCGCCGATGGTGGAAGTTCGACCACCCTGAGCGCGCGCCTCGGGCCGGACGGTCGGGTCGAGCGGACATTGAGGCCTGCCGCGCGCGGAGAGCGCCAGGCGAACCGTCCGGCGGGCGACGGATGGATCGAGGGCGTCGGAACGAGGGCGCGCGCGGTCTATCTGTTCGGCGCGGGCCATGTCGGGCGGGCGCTTTCGCTTGCCCTCGCGCCCTTGCCCTTCGCCGTGCGCTGGATCGATTCCCGCCGCGAGGCGTTTCCGGCCCACGCGCCGGCGAATGTCGCGCTGGTCTTCGCGCCTGAGCCCGCGGCCGAGCTCGCCGGCGCGCCTGACGGCGCGCTGATTGTCGTCATGACCCATTCCCATGCGCTCGATCTCGAGATCGTCGCCGCCGCTCTTAGGCCCGAGCGCTTCGGCTTCGTCGGCCTGATCGGCTCGTCGACCAAGCGGGCGCGTTTCCTCAGCCAGATGCGGGCGGCTGGCCTCGCTCAGGCCATGCTCGGGCGCCTTGTCTGCCCAATCGGAGTTCCCGGCCTCGAATCCAAGGATCCGGCGGTGATCGCCGCCTCGACCGCCGCGCAGCTTCTGATCGTCGGCGAACGGCTCACGGCTGAGGAACAGGAGGGCGCGCGGTCCCGGACCGCCGCGCCGTAACCCCCTCGCCCCGCCATGCGGGGAGAGGTGGGGGTCAGCCTCCCGGCCCCGTGCGGAGAAGGGATGGCCTACGGTTCGATTCCAATCGCTTAATGATATAGACGCCCTCCGCCCCCGGCGATGCTGGGCGAACGACTGTTTTGGAGCCCTACGAGAAGAAGGGCCATTGGAGTTTTCTAGGTTTATCAAATAGATACATTAATCACACTTCGCAACAGTCGTTTGAAAGGCCACGAAAACCGATTCTCGTTGCAGAAAAGTGAGGTTAAGCCCTTGAAATCGCTTCGCCGCGCGCAGAATCGCACGGGCCCCGCCGCCTCGTCCGGCCGGGAGCCGGCCCTTACGACCAGCGCCGCTTCCGCGCGACCCGCTTGGCCTTGGCGGGCGCCTTGACCTTCGCCTTCCGGTTGGCTTTCGCCCTGGTTTCGACGAGCGCCGCGACCCGCGCCTCGATATCGGCGCCGTTCGCCTTCAGCCGCTCGCCGATGCGGCCGACTTCCTCGTCGGCAAGAATCGCCGGCCGGCCGAGCGAAAGGGCGATCGCGTAGAGCCGGGCCAGCGCTTCGAGTTCCCGCGCCCGGAGGAGCGCGGCCGCGAGCGTCGCCCCGGTGGTCAGCGCGCACGAATTGCTGAGCAGAACCGCGTGGCCCTCGCCGAGCGCCTCGAGCGCCACGCTCGCCAGCTCCTTGGCGCTGGCGGGGGCGTATTTGGCGCAGCGGATGATCGGCGTCCCGAAGAGGGCGATCATCGGGTGGGCGGCCGGGATCGGTTTGCGCGCCATGGCGAGCGCGGTCGCGTAAGGCGACTGGAAGCGCACGATCGCGCCGATGTCGGGGCGGGCGCGGGCGATATCGTGGTGGATGCGCCATTCGCTGGTCGGCTTTAGCGGGCCCTTCCACGCGCCATATTCCCCCGCCAGCGGCATCAGCGCGATCATCGGCGGCCGGAGGCGCGGATAGCCGACGCCGCTCGGGGTGATGAGCAGAGAATCGTCGAAGCGCGCCGAAATGTCGCCGCCAATGGGTCCGCTCAGTCCCGCGGCGACGAGGCTCGCCCCATGGGCGACAATCGATTCGCGCATCGCCTTCTCGGTCGTGGCCATGTCCCCGCTCCCGCTCAGCGCCGATCCGCGTTCCCGCTTTTGCGAAGATCGCCGCCGAAATCAAGCCGCCAGCATTGATGAGGCGGTTTTCCCTCCAGAGGCAAGGGCGCTCTGCTAGCGGCCCGAAGGTCTCGCCGACCGCTGGTTCGCTAATGCCTGCCTGCCTATCCGCTCCAGCGCATCGAGCCCTTGCGCGGGCAGCGGCCATGAGCGCGCCGCGGCGAGAACCTCGGCGAGGTAGGCGGAGCGCGCAACGCCCGGCCCGGCGTTCAAGCCGAAATAGACAATCGCCTGCTTGCGTGCGCCCTCGGCGACCACCGGCTGGATGAGCTTGGCGTAGAGGCCGCGGCCCGTGCCCTCGAATCGGTCGAGCGCCGCGACGTCGGCGAGAGCCAGGTCCCAGAGCACGCCATGCACGGCGGAGCGCGAATCGCGAACGGCGGTCAGCCAGCCCTCGCGCATCGCCTGAAGCCGATGGCGCTCGAGCCGCGCAAGAGAGAGCGCCCTCGAGCGCGGACAGCGGCGAGCCATGGCCCCCACGTCCAAATTGGCGCCATAGGCGAAATAAAGCGGCATCGCCTATCCGCTCAGCCGCTCGACCTTGTGAACCACCGGCTTGCTCCTGAGCTGCGACAGGACCGCATTGAGATGTTCGATGTCGCGCACCTGCAGATCGATGGCGAACCGGCGGAAATCCGGGCCGCTCGGCGAGGTCTCGGCGGCGTCGATATT
The DNA here is from genome assembly GCA_035308265.1 of Roseiarcus sp. Lineage (GTDB taxonomy): Bacteria > Pseudomonadota > Alphaproteobacteria > Rhizobiales > Beijerinckiaceae > Roseiarcus. The sequence continues at coordinate 374 of DATGHB010000053.1, read as the reverse complement.
GGCCCCGGTCTCGCCGATGGTGGTGGCGATCACCCCGAGCGCGCCGGGCTCGTTGAGCAGCGTGACCTCGATCTGGGTCGAATAACGCGCCGCCGGAGCGTTCTCCAGATCCCAGCGCACGTCGAGCCACAGTTCGGGCCGGTCGTCGAACCGGGTGAGCGCGGGCGAATGGATCGGATAGATGACGATGCCGTCTTCCTCGCGAATGCCGACGATCCGCTCGCCCGGCACCGCTCCGCCCCTGGGCGCGAATCTCACCGGCGTGTCGAGGTCGATGCCGCGCAGCGGCAGGGCGGGCCCAGCGTCCGATTCGCCCGGCACGCGGAACACCAGATCGGCCGACTTCGGCAACCCGAACCATCCGCCCTCATTGT
>DATGHB010000052.1:0-2123 GCA_035308265.1 Roseiarcus sp. | reverse complement strand
GGACCGGTATCTGTGGACGCTGCCCATGTTTCACGCCAACGAAGGGACCTTCGTGTGGCTGACGACCGCGCGTGGAGCGGCGAACGTGCGCCTGCGCAAGGTGGATCCGGCCGCGATCTTCCACCTGGTCGGCGAGGCCGGGGTGACGACCCTGTGCGCGACGCCGACGGTCCTCATCGGCATCGCCAACGCGCCGGCGGAAGCGCGCGCGCTGGCGACGGGCAAGATCCAGAAATTCGTCCTGCGCGGACCGGCGGCGGCGATTTCGGTTCAGTGACGGAAGACCAGCGGCGGCCGTCCGAAAGCGGCTCTCAGCGCGGCTTGGCCTTGATCGTGCGGGCGTAGAGCGCCTCCTCCATCCGCTCGGCGATCTCGCGCAAGTATGGGTTGCGCGCCTCGCGACCCGCCCGGCCGGAATCGAGGTCGCTCTGGAAGCCATCGCGCTGAGGCCAATGCTCGCCGAGGAGCTCGAAGCCGGCGTCCTCGATCGTCTCCACCGCCTTGGCGAATTGCGGCTCCGAGCGGCCGACCTTCGACAGCACCAGCACGAGGCGTCCCTCCGCGCCCCGCCTGGCGAGCTTGCGGGCGAGCGAAAGCGTGGGCCTCAGATCGTCGCCGGTGACCCCGGTCGGCAGGAAGACGACGTCGCTATCCTCGGCGATCTCGGTCGAGAGATCGTCGGCGAGGCCGCGGGTGTCGGCGACGATGAAATCGGCGACGCCATCTTCGCGCCGCAGCTTCTTCAGGCTCTTGAAGGCGCGCGCGTCGACCTCCGGCTCGAGGCTGGCGCGCAGACGCAGCGCGCCCCATTCGACGCAGGTCAATTGATCGAGATCGAAGTCGGCGAGCAGGGTCCTGCGCCCGCGATGGATCGCGCCGACCGCAAGCAGGCGCGCGAGCGCGCTCTTGCCCACGCCCCCCTTCTGGCTGACGAATGCGGCGGTGGTCGGAGCTTTCGCCTTAGTCATTCTGGCGCCGTCTTGAACGCCTCAGCCGGTCGCGGGCTCGACCGCCGGTTGGCGTCGAGCCGCTCATGCTATTCGCTCGCGCGCCGATGACAAGAGCGAAGGCGCATTTGTCAACCGCCGATCCTACCGGGGTTGGCCGAAGTCCTCCATCTCGAACATCTCGCGGATCTCGATCACCGAAGGCCCCGGCATCGGGTTGGGGCAACGCTTGACCCAGGCGATCGCCTCATCGAGGTCCTTGACCCTCCAGATCCAATAGCCCGCGGCGAGTTCGCCGACGTTCGGGAACGGCCCCCTGGCCACTGTGCGGTCCTTGCCGGAAAAGGCCACGCGGGCGCCTTTCCGGCTTTCCTTGAGCCCGCCCGCGTCGACGAACAGTCCGGCCTCGATCAGCGCGTGGTTGAACGCGCCCATGTCCGCGAGGAGCTCGGCGGGCGGCTGGCCCCCCTCTTCGGAGGCCTCGGTCGCCTTGACAATCACCATGACGCGCATCGCGTTCCCTCCGGCCGGGTTTGAAGACGCAAAGCAGGACTGCCGAAACGGCAATACCGGTTTTCCGCTCGAAATCCGGCGAAATCAGGGGATTTCTTAAGCCGCTTTGCGTTGGTTCGCCACCGCGGGCGGAGAGCGCCGACGGCCCGCGCCGCGCGAGCCGCTCGGGCCGCCTTGACTGATGGGCCGCGATCTATCGCTTCGGCGCGACCAGCGCGAACATCGCGCCCTGCGGGTCGAGGCCGTTGATGATCCAGCTTCCGCCCGGAACCTCCACCGGTCCGTGGATCACTTGGCCGCCTGCGGACTTGACCCGATCCAGGGCGGCGTCGATCGCATCGACCGCGATGTAATAGAGCCAGTGCGCGGCAGGCTCCTGAGCCATCTTCTTCATCATGCCGCCGGCCTGCTGGCCCTTGGTATTGAAGATCTGGTAGGTTCCCATGGCGCCCATCGGCATCGCCTCGCCCTTCGTCCAGCCGAACAGGCCCGAGTAGAAGGCGAAGGACTTCTCCGGATCGGCGCCGTGCAGCTCGTGCCAGCCGATATAGCCGGGCTTCATGGGATCCTGCGCCGGCGCCTGCTCGCCATTGCCCTTGAACAAGAGGAATCCCGCGCCGCTCGGATCGCTTGCGATGGCGAAGGTCCCGACATTGGGAATCT
>DATGHB010000051.1:0-4651 GCA_035308265.1 Roseiarcus sp. | reverse complement strand
GCGTTGTCAGCCGCCCTCCTCGCCCAGGCGAAGAGCGGCGGATCGCCGGGCCTCGGCGAGAGTGGCAGGAGCTTGGGTTCGTGCCTCGGATCGGGCCCGGTGCAGGAGTCGGGCAGGAAGACGATCGGCGCCTCGAGCCCTTTGCTCGCATGGACGGTCATGACCCGCACGCCCTCGGTCTCGACCTCCATGTCGCGTTTGATTTCAGCGCCGGCGGATTCGACCTCGGCGAGAAAGGTGTTGAGCGACGGCGCCTCGCGCTGCTCGTGGGTGAGCGCGAGGGTCAGGAATTCGTCGATCGGGTCGGCGGCTTCGGGTCCGAGCCGGCCGATCAAGGCGCGCCTTCCGCCGTCCTGCCCAAGCAGCCGCGCATAGAAGGCGAAGGGCGAAAGCGCGTTCGCCCGCCCGCGCCATAGGCCAAGCCGGCGCTGGGCCTCGCGGGCCAGGCCTTCGTCCGCGGCGGCGAGCGCTTGGGCGAGCGAACCGTTCCGTTCCGCCGCGATCCGCATCAGCGCGTCGTCGTCAAAACCGATCAGCGGCGATTTGAGAACCGAGGCCAGCGTCAGATCGTCGTCCGGCATCAGCGCCGCGCGGCCCGCGGCAATGAGATCCATCACCGCGATATGGTCCTTGAGCTTGAGCCGGTCGGCGCCGGCGGCCTTGATGTCCGCCGCCTTCAGCGCCCGGTTCATCGCCTCGAAAAAGGCGTTGCGGGTGCGAACCAGGATCATGACGTCACTTTCGCGAATGCGCCTCGCCTCTCCGGTGTCCGGGTCAATGACACGTTCGCGCGAGGCGGGCCTCAGCCAGCCCTTGATCACCTCGGCGATCCGGCTGGCGAGGATGACCGGGGGGTCGTCCAGGCCGACCGGTTCGAGGGGCGCGCTCCAGTCGGCCGGGTCCGGCGCGGGGGTCGGCGCAATCGGCGGCCATAGCTCGACCACGCCTTTCAGCTGGCTGCGAACGGCGTTGTGCTTTGGGGGCGGCTCACCTGGGGCCGCCACGCCGCGCCAGGCGAGCTCCGTCCGGAAGGTCAGGTCGACAGCGTCCAGAATCGTCTGCGACGAGCGGAACGAGAAGGTGAGCGGCACGTCTGTGAATGGCCGCTCAGCCTCGCGATGGCGCTCAGCGAAGGCGCGCTTCATTTCCGCGAACATCTCAGGCGCCGCGCCCTGGAAAGCGAAGATCGATTGCTTCTCGTCGCCGACCGCGAAAACAGTGCGGTTCAGCTCGCGCGCGCCGGATCCTGCAAAAAACTCGGCGCTCAGCGCCACAAGAATGCCCCATTGGGGAGAGGACGCGTCCTGCGCTTCGTCGAGCAGCAGGTGGTCGAGCCCATAGTCGAGCTTGTGCATGACCCAGGCGGCGCTCGACCGCGTCAACAGGGCGAGCGCGCGCGCGATCTGATCGTTGAAATCGAGCGCGCCGCGCTCGGCCTTCATCCGCGCGAAGGTCGCGAGGATCGATCGCACGACCACGAATAAGGCGGCTGAGCGCTCGAGCGTCAGCGCCGCGCGCCGGGGCTCGCGCAAGGCGTCGAGGCGCTGCTGCTCGCGGCCGAGCGCGTCTTCAAGTCCCGGATGCTTCGCGGACAAGCCATTGGTCGCGAGCCGGCCCGGCGCGCCCGCGCCGGTGTCGTTGAAAAACGCGCTGAGCAGCGCCTGGACGCGAACGTCGGACGCTCCGTTCTCGTTCGCGGCGCGGAGGCTCGCCGCGAGCTCGCGGTCCCGCTTCGAGCCCCCGTCGAGCGCCTGCGCCCATCGCTCGCGCCGCATGCGGCCGAGGTCGCCGCCGAGCATCTCCGCTTCGACGCTCGCGGCCGTCACGCCGGGCGTAAGGCCGAGGGGGCCCCGGAGCGCGGCGGCGTAGCTCCGTGCGTCGTCGTGGGCGCCGAACGCTTCGGCGCGACTCAGCGCCTCCGTGAGAAGCTCATCGAATCGCGCCGCGCCCGACTCGCGCGCGACGAGGCCGACCAGGCTCGCGGTTTCGTCCGAGGCGCCAAGTTCGGCGAGCGCCTTGTCGCGCGCCTCGATGAGGAGGCGCCTGGATTCGGTTTCATCGAGAACCTTGAAATGGGCCGGGACGTTGGCCTCGAAGGGAAAGAGCCTGAGCAGCTTCTCGGCGAAGGCGTGGATGGTCTGGATCTTGAGGCCGCCCGGAGTCTCGATCGCGCGCGCGAACAACTGGCGCGCGAATACGAGTTTCGCCGGGTCGGGCTTGTCCGCGCCGCAATCGACGATCCCCTTCGCGAGAGCCTGATCGTCGAGGCTCGTCCACTCGGCAAGCGTCGTGAACACGCGGTCGGCCATGTTGGCCGCCGCGGCCTTGGTGTAGGCGAGGCAGAGGATCTGCGCCGGCGGCGTCCCATCGAGCAAAAGCCTGAGCACGCGCTGGCTGAGCACGTGGGTCTTGCCGCTGCCGGCGTTGGCGGAGACCCAGGCCGAGGTCTTCGGGTTCGAGGCCCGAACTTGCCGCAGCCTCAACGGTTCGGGAACGGTGAGAGATCGGCTCATTGCGCCTCGCCCGCGTCGCTCTCGCCCGCCGTGGCCGACCATTCCTTGACCCGCGCGAGATGGTCGTAATCGGAGAAACGGGGCGCGAATTTGGGGAACGGAAGCGACAGGTAAGGCGTCTCCTTACGGGCTAACGCGTCGAGCAGCGCCTTGAGTCCGGTAAAATGCTTCTGGGCGAGCTCACGGATGGTCTCGGCCTTGCCGCCCGCGCGTTTGATCTCCCCGCCGGCCGCGCCGCCGAGCTTGAGATAGAGCGCCTCCCCGGTTTCAAGCGGCGGCAGCCCGTCGAAACCGCCGCGCCGCAGCATCGCCGCTTCGAGCGTCAGTTGCGGCGAGAAACCATTCCTGACGTCCTTGGCGGTCGGGGGCGCCCCGCTCTTGTAGTCGATGAGCCTGGCCGCGCCCGACTTGAGGTGGTCGATGCGGTCCGCCCGCGCGCTGAGCCTGAAGGTTTCTCCGTTCGCAAGCGCCACATCGGTCGCCCCGCGCCGCTCGACCCAGATCTCAGCCGCGGCGACGCGCGTTTCGCGCTCGAACGCGAGAAAGAAGTCGAGGCCCTTTTCGATATTGGGCCAGCTCAGGGCCGCGAAGGCCGGATCGCCGAGGAGCGGCGCGAAGCGCGCCCGCGCGATCTTGAGGAGCCGCGCGCGTGCGTCGTCAGGCAGAGGCCCGCCCGGACAGGCTTCAATAAACTCCTCGAGGGCGGCGTGCCACGCGATGCCCGTCTCGCGCGCCGCGACGTCCCGCTCGACCGGCTCCATCGCCTTCAGGCGGAGAATGAATTCCGCGTAGATCGCATAAGGGTCGCGCCGCAGGGTCTCGATCCGGGTGACGCTCAAGGCCTTGGGGCGACGCTCGACCGGAGGCCGCGGCGCGGGTCTCTGCAGCGGGGAGAACCCTGCTGGCCGGTCGAGGGCGCGAGCGAACTCGAGATAAAGCTCGCCCCGCTCCTCCGGCTTCGACATCGCCTCAGGCCCGGCCGCGGCCGCCATGCGCTGGAGAAAGCGCGAGGCGACAGTTGGCTCGCCGCCTCGTTTCTTCGCCCGGCTCAAGATCGCCTCGCGCGCTCCAAGGGCGCCGACGAAGTCGTGCGCCGTCTGGCCGATGCGCCGCTCCGGCGCCGACAAGCCGAGCGCCGCGCGCATCGGCCGGTTGAGAAAAGCGTCGGTCTCGACCGCCGGCGGCCAGACGGTTTCGTCGAGGCCGGCCAGCAGCAGGCAATCGAAGCTGAGCAGACGCGCTTCGAGGAGGCCGAGGATTTGGAGGCGCGGATGACCGCCGCCGGAAGGGGAATCGCGCGCCGTCGCCAGCGCATCGTCGAACAATGCGGAATACTCGACAAGCTCGGTCGGGAAGCTCTGGGCCGCGGCCTCGCTCCATTCGTCAATAAGCTCGATCAATTGCTCGAATCCGCGCGAGGCCGGGTCCCGCGTCGGAGCGACCGCGGCGAGAATCGCGGCGCGATGCGCCTCGAGGCAGTCGCGCAAGGAGGAGGACCCAAGCGCGCGCAAGGGGGCAAGCGCGCTCGCGACATCGCGCGCGAGCGCCTCCGCCGCCTGCCGTTCGCGTTCGCCGACCCGGCGGATCGCGGGATGGACGTGGCGGTCCTCGGCGGCCTCGCGCGCCGCCGCGAACGCGCGTTCGAGATCGTCGAGCGACGCAAGCGGGATGGCGCGAAAGACTGCGAGCTCGAGCGCGCGCGCCGCGGCTTCGATCTGGCCAGCGGAGCGGCCCAGGCGCACCGCGGGATGCGCCAGCAGCGCGAGAAACGAGCGCGGCGTGAACGCGATCGCCGCTTCAAGGATGAGCCTCGACAGCGCGCCCGCCGGGCTTTGTCCCAACGTGCGCCCGGCGGAATCCTCGACCTCGACGCCCCACCTCGCAAGCTCGGCCGAGACGCGGCGGGCAATCGAAGGGTCGGGCGTGACAAGAGCGGCGGTCTTGCCCGGAATCTCCAGCGCCTCGCGCATCGCGACCGCCAGCGCCAGCGCCTCTTCGTTCTCGTTGTCGGCGATGATGATCGTGACCCCCTGAAGCGCGGCGCCGAGCGAGAGCGGCGACAACGCCCATCCGCGTTCGCGCCAGAGGTCGGTCGATTCCGCGGGGCGGAGGGCCTCGCTCAGGAAAGCGGAGCGGGC
>DATGHB010000050.1:0-2482 GCA_035308265.1 Roseiarcus sp. | reverse complement strand
GACGGTCTCATCGAGCAGGCCGGTACGCCGGAGGATGTCTTCCATCGGCCGGCGAGCCGCTTCGTCGCCGGCTTCATCGGCTCGCCGACCATGAATCTGATCGACGCCGAAATCGCCGACAGCCGCGTCGTCTTTAGGGGCGGCGACTGGCTACCGATGCCGAACCGGTTCAAGAACGCAAGGAATATTGCGCGCAAGGTCGCCTTCGGCCTGCGCCCCGACGACGTCTATCCGAGTGGCCACGGCCTGCCGTCCGCGGCCGGCAGCGAGATCGTAGAACGCAACTTACCCGTGTCGGTGACCGAGCCGCTCGGCAACGAAACGCTGGTCTTCGTGGCCTTCGGCGGAGGCGATTGGGTGACCCGCATGCTCAATCCCGTGGCCCTCGAGCCGGGGCGGACCATCGGCGTCTCGTTCGATCTCGCCAAGGCGCATCTCTTCGACGAGGACGGGCGGGCGATCGCGGCGGCAGGAGGCTGACCAATGGCGAAAATCGAACGGGTCGAGCTCAGGCTCGTCGACATTCCTCCCAAGGTGAAGCGCACCGACGCGATTCAGAGCTTCGTCTCGCAGGAGACGCCGATCGTCACCATCACCGACAGCGACGGCGCGGCCGGGACGGGCTACAGCTACACGATCGGGACCGGCGGCTCGTCGGTCATGCGCCTCCTCGCCGACCACCTCGTTCCCAGGCTGATCGGGAAAGATGCGGATCGCATCGAAGCGCTCTGGCGCGAGCTCGAATTCGCCACCCACGCAACGACCATCGGCGCGATCTCGGCGCTGGCCCTCGCCGCCGTCGACACCGCGCTCTGGGATCTCCGCTGCAAGCGCGAGCGCTTGCCCCTGTGGATCGCCGCCGGCGGCGCCGCCGACCGCAGGCCCCTCTACACGACCGAGGGCGGCTGGCTGCATATCGACGAACGCGCCCTGGTCGAGGACGCGCTCGCCGCGCGCGAGCAGGGCTTCATGGGTTCGAAGGTCAAGATCGGCCGGCCCCACGCCGCCGAGGATTACCGCCGGCTCGCGGCGGTGCGCTCAGCCCTCGGCCCCGATTACGAGATCATGACCGACGCCAATCAGGGTTTTGCGCTCGACGAGGCGATCCGCCGCGCCGGACGGTTCGCCGACCTCGACCTCGCGTGGATCGAGGAGCCGCTGCCCGCCGACGATCGCGACGGCCACGTCAGGCTCAGCCAAGCCACGCCCACGCCGATTGCGATCGGCGAATCGCTCTACTCGATCCGGCACTTCCGCGAATATATGGCGAGCGGCGCGTGCTCGATCGTGCAGGTCGATGTGGCGCGGATCGGCGGAATCACGCCCTGGCTCAAAGTCGCGCATGCCGCGGAAGCCTTCGACATGCCGGTCTGCCCGCATTTTCTCATGGAGCTGCACGCGAGCCTCGCCTGCGCGGTCCCGAACGGGAAATATGTCGAATACATCCCACAGCTCGACGAATTGACGACCTCGCGCCTTAAGATCGAGAAGGGCATGGCGCTCGCGCCCTCCGCGCCCGGGATCGGGGTCGAGTGGGATAAAGACAAGGTCAAGGCCAAGAGCGTCGCCGAGTTCACGCAAACGATTGGAGGAACGCGATGAAGCGCATGGGCATGGTGATCGGCATCAAGCCGGAGCGGATCGCCGAATACAAGAGGACGCACGCCGCCGTCTGGCCGGAGGTTCTGGCCAAGATCGCCGACTGCAACATGAAGAACTACACGATCTTCCTCAGGGAGCCAGAAAACCTCCTGTTCGCCTATTTTGAATATCATGGGGCGAATTGGGCGGAAGACAGCGCCAAGATGGCGGCCGACCCGAAGACCCAGGAATGGTGGGCGATTCACGAGCCGATGCAGGCCCCGCTCGCCACCCGCAAGCAGGGCGACTGGTGGGCGATGGCCGAAGAAGTGTTCCATACCGACTGAGCCGCCTCGACCCATGAGTTTCGATCCCGCCTCGCTCAGGCAGTCCTGGCCCATGCCGTCCCGTCCGAAGCCGATCGTCGCCATCGGCGCGGGCTCGATCGTGGTCGACGCGCATTTTCCCGCGTACCGGAAGGCCGGCTTTCCGATCGCCGGAATCTATGACCTCGACCGACCGCGCGCGAAAAACGTCGGCGAGAAATTCGGCGTGGCGAAAGTCTTCGGTTCGCTCGACGAGGCCGTGGCGACGGAAGCCGCGATTTTCGATCTCGCGACGCCGCCCGGCGCTCACGCTTCGGTGCTCGAGCGCATGCCCCTGGGCTCGAGCGTCCTTGTCCAGAAGCCGATGGGCGCGGACCTCGATTCTGCCACCGCGATCCTCAAGATCTGCCGCGACCGCAAATTGATCGCCGCAGTCAATTTCCAGTTGCGTTTCGCCCCGATGATGCTTGCGGTCCGGGACGCGCTCGATCGCGGGCTCCTCGGGCGCCTCGTCGATGTCGAGGTTCATCTCGCAATTCTGACGCCGTGGGCGATGTTCGCCTTTCTGAAAGGTC
>DATGHB010000049.1:0-7313 GCA_035308265.1 Roseiarcus sp. | reverse complement strand
ACGCCGACACGCTGGGACAGGAAATCAAGAACGCGGAGGAAGACCTCGCTGACGCGAACGAAGACCAGAAGCGCCTCGCCCAGGAGCGGCTCGACCACCTGAACGAGCTCAAGGACGCAATCAAGCTTTAAGCGGGCGGCGAATGGCTCCATGACCCGCGAAGACTATGACGCGTTCTGCGCCGCCCTGCCTCACGCCGCCCATGTCGTCCAGTGGGGCGACGCGAGCGTCTGGAAAATCGGCGGCAAGGTCTTCGCCATCGGCGGTTGGTCGGATAGGCCCGCCTTCGCGGTGACGTTCAAATGCTCCGAGGCGAGCTTCGCCATCCTCAAAGAGCTGCCGGGCCTGCGCCCCGCGCCCTATCTCGCCTCCCGCGGATTGTCATGGATCCAGCGCGTCGACTTGCGCTCGCTTGGCGATGACGACCTGAAGGCCTATCTGCGCCGGAGCTACGCGATGGTCCTTGCCGCGCTGCCCAAAAAGACCCAGGGCGCGCTCGAGGCCCGGGTTTCGCGATGACAGCGACGATGACGCCTTCCGCCATCCGTTCCGCCCATGCGCTGATCCGCGGCCACATCCGCCGCACGCCGCTCCTCGAGACGGCCTCGGCCGCGGCCGGCGCGCCGCCCCTGTCGCTCAAGCTCGAATGCCTGCAGGCGACCGGCTCGTTCAAGGCGCGCGGCGCCTTCCACAATCTCCTCACCCGGCCGGCGCCGGCGGCGGGCTGCGCCACCGCCTCGGGCGGCAACCACGGCGCCGCGGTCGCCTTCGCCGCCCAGAGGCTCGGGATCAGGGCGCGCGTGTTCGTGCCGGAAATGGCGCCGCCCGCCAAGGTCGCGAAGATCAAGGCCTATGGCGCCGAGGCCGTCATCGGCGGCGCGTCTTATGCCGAGGCCCAGCAGCGCTGCGACGCCTATGCCGCCGAAAGCGGGGCGCTCCTGATCCATCCTTACGACGCGGCCGAAACGATCGCCGGACAGGGGACGGTGGCGCTCGAATGGGAGGAGGACCTCGAACGGCTCGGGCTTGAGAAGCTCGACACGGTCCTGATCGCGGTTGGCGGCGGCGGCCTCATCGCAGGCGTCGCCGCCTGGTTTCGGGGCGCCGTCAAGGTCGTCGGCGTCGAACCGGAAGGCTCGCGCGCGCTTCATGCGGCGCTCGAGGCGAAGGCGCCCGTCGACGTGGCCGTCAAATCGCTCGCCGCCGATTCGCTCGGCGCCAAACGGGTCGGAGACCTCGATTTCGAGATCGCGCGCCAGTTCGTGAGCGGCGTCGTTTTGGTCGAGGATATGGCGATCGCCGAGGCGCAGCGCCAACTCTGGAGGGACTTCTCGGTCATCGCGGAGCCCGGCGGCGCGGCGGCCTTCGCGGCCATCGCCAGCGGCGCCTATCGACCCCAAGGCGATGAGCGGGTCGGCGTCCTCGTCTGCGGCGCCAACGCCGACCTCAGGGCGTTTGCCTGAGACCGGGCTGAGCGCCGCTCCCGTAAGCGGGAAATCGCGGGACCGCCATTGCGATGGCGTGGCGCCCGAACTATTGTCCGGCCGCTTTCCGCCGGGCCCCGCCAGCCTCGCGGCCATGTTGGGGCGTAGCCAAGCGGTAAGGCAGCGGATTTTGATTCCGCCATACGGAGGTTCGAATCCTCCCGCCCCAGCCAGACCGGTCCGATCCGAGCTTGCCCCGTTGACATGACGATGAACGACGCCGCCAGCGAATCGAACCGGGTCCGGCGCCTGCTTCGCGAGCGTTTCACCTTCCAGATCTCCCTCGACACCCGCGATGCGGCTCAGGGGCTCGCGGTGGCGGAGGCGGCGCTGAAGGCCGGCGCGGCCATTCTGGAGCTCGGGACGCCGCTCCTGAAGACCGACGGCGTCCGCAACGTGATCCCGATCTTCCGGCGCCGGTTCCCCGAGGCGTTGCTGCTCGCCGATATGAAAACCATGGACGGCGGCGGCGGCGAGGCGAACGCGGTCTTCGGCGGCGGCGCCAACATCATCGACTTCCTCGCGCTGGCGGGCGAGGCCACGGCAAGAGCGGTGTGCGCGGCGCGGGACAGGTTCCGCGAGGCGGACCCGGCGATCCCGCGGCTTGCCTTCGCCGACATTCTCCTGCCCATGCAGGGTCCGGCGAGGCTCGCGGTCGAAACTGCGGAGCGCATGCTCATCGCCGGCGTGGACGGCGTCGGCGTCCACCTGCAATACGACGCGCGCGAGGCCGATCCGGCGCTCTTCGAGTCGGGCTATCTGAACGAGGTGGCGTGCGCGGTGTTCGAGCGCGTGGGCGCGAGGGCGTCGGTGCAGGCGGTGGGCGGCCTCAGTGTCGAGCGCGCCGTCGCCCTCGCCCGCAGGGGGCTGCGCGCTTTCGTCATCAGCGGCAATCTCGGCCTGCCGGACGGAAAGTCGCGCTACGGCGTGCCGGGAGACGAAATCGAACGCCACATCCGCGATTTCATCGACCAAGTCTCCGCCGCTGGTTGAACGCGCCGCTGTTCGACGGATGTCGCGCCGCTTGACTGATTCCCCTTCGGCGAACTGGCCGCGGATCGACCATTTCCGAGTCCATTTTGAGCGATTCGCCTTGACAGGACCGCTGGGCCAGTCAAAGAGTCCCGCCCTTCGACGAGGCTCGCGATCGGGGGGCGCTCGTTCGGATGTCGTAGCAAACATCTTTGAAGAATCCCGGGCCTCGTCCCTCGGGTCCGGGCGGTATTTTCAGCGGGGGACGGGGAGACGCTTCCATGAGAGGACACACCAGGACTCTAATGTTGACTGTCGCCGTCGCGACGGGCGCTTTGCTGGCGGCGGCGCCGGCGCTTGCGCAACCGGTCGACACGGCGCGCATCTCGGCCGGCGACCCTAACGACTGGCTGACCTATCACGGCTCATACAAGGGCTGGGACTTCAGCGGCCTCGATCAGATCAACACCAGCAACGTCAAGGATCTGGAGGTCGCCTGGACCCATATCCCGGGTCGCTCGACCCGCGGCCTGCAGTCGATGCCGCTCGCCGCGGACGGCGTGCTCTACTACACCGGCTCCTACAGCCGCACCTTCGCCCTCGATGGCGCGACCGGCAAGCTGATCTGGTCGTTCCTGCCCGAACTGGACGACGCCACGGTGTCGCGCCAGACGCACTCGCCATACACCCGCGGTCTCGCACTCGGCGACGGGAAAGCCTTCGTGGGCAGCGTTGACGGCCGACTGTTCGGGCTCGACGCCAAGACCGGCAAGGTCCTGTGGGAGAGCAAGCTGATCGACAGCGCCAAGCTGACCGTCGGCTTCACCGGCGCTCCGATCTACGTCAACGGCACCGTCATCATCGGCGCGCAGGGCGGCGAATGGCCGTACAGGGGCCCGATCTTCGGCGTCGACGCGGCGACGGGTCAAAAGAAGTGGGAGTTCGACACCACCAGCGGCACCGATGAAGCCAAAAAGACGTGGGGCAACGACACCTGGCGCGTCGGCGGCGGCGGCGGCTGGATGCCGGGCACCTACGATGCGGCGACCAACACCGTGTGGTGGGGCACCGCCAACCCGGCGCCGCTCTACGACTGGTCCGGCGGCGACTGGAAGAACTCGGGCGCCCGCCCAGGCGAGAATCTCTACACGACCTCGGTCATCGCGCTCGATCCCGATACCGGCAAGCTCAAGTTTTACCATCAGGAATTGCCGCATGACACGTGGGACTTCGACAGCGCGCCGGGCGAGTTCGTCTCGATCGACCGCGACGGCAAGCAGTACATGGTGCACCCGAACAAGAGCGGGTTCATCTTCGTCTACGACCGCTCCGACGCGAAGGTGGAGAATGTCTGGCCCATCATTCACAACTATAATTTCGTCAAGAGCATCGACCCGAAGACGGGCGAACTGATCGGGCGGCGTGACTTCGCCGCAGGCAAGCAGGAGGGTGTGCTCTGCCCGCACATCTCCGGCGGCGTCAGCTGGAATTCGGGCTCCTATAACCCGAACACCGGTCTCTACTACAAGATCGGCAACGAATGGTGCATGACGCTGGAGGTGGTGAAGACCACGCCGGTGACTGAGCCGCAGGTCCAGCTCAACATCGGCGCCAATTTCGAGATCGCCAAGCCGCCGAGCGGCGAGATCTACGGCCATCTCGACGCCCGCGACCCGATCACGGGCGCCAAGAAGTGGGAAGTCCGCTTCCCCGAGCCGCCGCTGGCGAGCGTGCTCTCGACTGCGGGCAACCTGGTGTTTGTGCCCGACAGCCGCGGGACTGTGCACGCCTATAACGCCACGACCGGCGAGGAGCTGTGGAACCATGGCGACGGCCTCGGCCACCAGGGCGGCATCATCAGCTACTCGGCCGGCGGCAAGCAGTACATCGCGGTCACCGCCGGCTTCGGCGGCATGGCCAGCGACGACTACCGGGCGAACTTCGGCGAGCCCTATAAGAGCATGCCTCGCGACGAGGGCATCCTGGTTGTTTACAGCCTGAAGCAATAGGTCCGATAGAGCAACAGGCGGGGGCGGGCGGCAGCCTGCCCCCATTCGCGATGTCCGTAGCCGCCCTTCACGAAAGAGTTCTCGCCAAAATGAAAATCCACCGCGTTATCGGCGCGGCGGCCGTCCTAGCAGCGTTAGCCGTTCAGCCAGCCGCTGCCGACGATCAGCCTGCGAAGTCTCCCCTCGACGTCGACCAGTTGTTCGCCACCGTCTGTGGCTATTGCCACGCCGATGGCGGCCGCCACGCCGGCAAGGGGCCGCAGCTCATGAACACCACGCGCAGCGACGATTTTATTCGCAACCGCATCAAGAACGGCAAGGAAGGCGCCATGCCGGCCTTCGGCAAAACCTTCTCCGATGCCGACATTGACAAAATCATCGCTCATATTCGCGCCCTCAAGCCGGAATAAGGAGTTCGCGCATGCGCTTCGCCATCGCCGCCCTTCTGCTGTCGACGGCGCTCGCGCCCGCAGCGTCCGCACGCTCGCTCGAGCAGATCCAGGCGTCCGGCACGCTGAGTGTTTGCTTGCCCGCCAATTCCCTGCCCTTCTCCAGCCGCCACGACACCCCGTCCGGGTTTCAGGTCGAGCTAGCCGGCTTGCTCGCGAAGCAGCTCGGGGTCTCCCTGGACGCGGAGTGGGTGATCTCGCCGATCCAGGTGCGGTATGCGAACTGCGACCTTCTTTTGGACGTGATTGCTGACCCGGAAGCGCAGGAAGAGATGCACCTCGCGTTGTCCAAGCCGTATTACCGCAGCGGCGTGGCGCTGGTCGTGCCGGATGGCAGCCGGATCACCTCATTCTCCGCGCTCGATGGGCGCAGCAAGGTCGCCGTGCAGGTCGGTTCGATTGTCGCGATGGTTCTCGGCCAGCGCCATGTCGGCCTCACGACCTACGCCTTCGAGGACGAGATGCTGCAGGCGGTCGCTGACGGCGAAGCCGACGCGGCGGCGGTCAGTCCAGTTTCAGCCGGGTATTTCAACCACGCGCACCCAGACCACAAGCTGACCATCCTGCCGCCGGACGAGAGCGATCAGCGGCTGGTCTGGAATATCGCCATCGGCATGCGCAAGCCGGATCAAGCCATGCGCGATGCGATGAACAAGGAAATCGATAAGCTGAGCGCCGACGGGACGCTGGCTGGAATTTACGGCCGCTATGGCGTGACCCTGCGGCCGCCAAAACCGTAAGGGGGATTGGGCTGGCGAACCCAATCCTGCTCGGTGGGCGTGCTGGCGTAACCCGTCGGCGTCTTGACGATCTCGAACACCGTTCCGTCGCCGTTCGCGCCGCCGAATTCGGTTGTGCCAAAGAGATCGCCCTTGGCGTCCGCGATCAGGCCCGCTTGCGGTTTATCCCCGTCGGCCAAGGCGAAGCTGGCGAGAGCGGCCGAACGTTTCCCCGCCGACAGCGAACGCTATGAGAGCCCTTCATGTCCCATCCAACCATCCTCCATCATTTCGACCGGTCCCCGTTCTCCGAGAAAATCCGGGTGATCTTTGGCTTCAAGACGCTTGCGTGGAAAAGCGTTCGTATCCCGCAAATCATGCC
Source organism: Roseiarcus sp. (assembly GCA_035308265.1). Lineage (GTDB taxonomy): Bacteria > Pseudomonadota > Alphaproteobacteria > Rhizobiales > Beijerinckiaceae > Roseiarcus. The sequence goes on along the minus strand of DATGHB010000049.1, from coordinate 1,298 downwards.
CAAGCCGAATTTGACGCCGCTCACCGGCGGTTATCGCCGGACGCCGGTCATGCAGGTCGGCGCCGACGTGTTCTGCGATACGCAGATTATCATCCGCGAAATCGAACGCCGGTTTCCGTCGCCGACCCTGTTTCCTCCGGGCGCGGCCGGCGTCCCCTGGGCGCTCGGCTTCTGGACCGACCGCGCATTTTTCCAGTGCGCCGTCAATCTCGTGTTTGGGACTCTCGGGCCCAAGGTCCCTCAAGCGTTCATCGAAGATCGCAGCCAGATGCGCGGGGGCAAGTTCGACCTCGAAAAGATGCGGGCGGCGATCCCCCAGATGCGCGATCAGATGCGCGCCCACCTCGGCTGGATCGAGGCGCAACTCGGCGACGGACGGAACTGGCTCTTCGGCGATTTCAGCCTCGCCGATGTCAACGCCTACATGAATGTCTGGTACGCGCGGTCAAGCCTCATATCGGAAGAGGATCGGGCTATCGCGGGGCTCGACAGGATTTTCGCCGGGCTCGAAGAGGTCGCAGCATGGGAGAGCCGCATGCGAGCGGTCGGACACGGGCGCCGCGAGGAAATGTCCGCTGAGGAAGCCCTCGCCATCGCGTCGAAAGCCAGCCCCGAAACACTTGTCGAGAACGACCCGGGCGATCCCAACGGGCGCAAGGCCGGCGACAGGGTGCGCGTCGCGCCCGACGACTACGGGAAGGTCGAAGTTGGCGGGGAGATCGTCTCTCTCTCGCCGCAGCACATCGCGATCCGCCGTCTCGACGAACGGGTCGGCGACGTCGTGGTCCATTTCCCGAGGGCGGGTTTCCTGGTCCTGCCCGATTGAGCCGGCCGGGTCGTCAGCGCTCAACGCGCCCGCTGCCGCCACCTGGCGCGGCGGGACGGCGTGGCGCGCGGCGGCGGCCGGATTCGAAAAAGCGACAATTTCTTGCGTAATCCCGAATCCCGTGCTTTCATCTTCCCATGGACGAAATCCGGGCCGTGCTCCTCCGGGCCGGCCGATTCAGGAGTCGCGAGACGATTGTGACATTCGAGGCACGGTGTGGCATGGGGAAAGATTTTCTTATTTGAATCGCCCGTAACCCATTGAAAAGTCCCGATTCGAAAAAATAAGCGCCAGTAAACGCCAGCACTTTTACTAGCACTTGCTAGCATTTGCTGGCGTTTTGCTGGCATTTATTTGCGTTTGCTTGCAAGAAATGCACGCGATGGTTGCGTCCGCGGCGCTCAGGCCGCCGCGCTTGCCGCGGCCATGCGCCGCGGCTAGAGCCCGCATGATGCGTCCCTCGGTCCTCGAT
>DATGHB010000048.1:0-2229 GCA_035308265.1 Roseiarcus sp. | reverse complement strand
GAGAGGCTTCCGCCTTCGCCGATCCGGTTGACCCCGGCGATGACGAGCCCGAAGGTCAGCACGTTGAGCACGATGCTCTGAAGATCGAGGCGCCCCGCGGCGCGCGGCGTCGCCGGCAGGGTTCTCGCCGCCATGATGAGCGCCAGCGCCCCGATCGGAAGATTGATGAGAAACAGCCAATGCCAGGAGGCGACCGAGAGGATCGCCGCAGCGACGCTCGGGCTCGCCGCCGAGGTCACCGCGACCGCCACCGCAATGTTGCCGACCCCCTGGCCGAGCCGCGCGCGAGGATAGATGAAGCGGATGAGCGCGCTGTTGACGCTCATCACGCCGGCCGCGCCCAGGCCCTGAACCACGCGCGCGAAGGCGAGCACGGCGAATGTGGGTGCGAGCGCGCAGGCGAGCGAGGCCACGGTGAAGAGGGCGAGACCCCACCAGTAGACGCGCCGGTAGCCGAGCCTGTCGCCCAGCGCCGAGAGCGGCAAGAGCGAGACGGTGACCGCGAGCTGAAAGCCGTTGACGATCCAGATCGCGCTCTCCGGCTGAACCGCGAAGTCGCGCGCCATCGTCGGCAGCGCCACGGTCACAATGGTCCCGTCGAGCACCGCCATGATGGTCGCCATGGCGAGAGTTAAGAACGCCAGGAGACGCTGGGGGTTGGGGAGGCCGTCGGGGACTTCGGCGCCCCGACGGGCGATCGTCGGTTCCGGGCGGTTCAAGGCGATCCGTCGTCCCGACCGATGCGGCGGGCCGCCCTCACGCCGCGGTCCCCCACAGATCGTAGGCGCCGGCGCGGTCGATTTTCACCGTCACGATGTCGCCCGCCCGCAACGGGCGCCGCGTCGCGATGTGCACGAGGCCGTCAATTTGAGGTGCGTCGCCCTTGCTTCGGCCTTTCGCCTCGCGCGCGCCGCCCTCGTCGACGATGACCTCGAGCCGCCTGCCGACCTTGGCGGCAAGCTTCTTCATGCTGATCGCCTGCGCGCGCTCCATGAAGCGCTTGTGGCGGCTCGCCTTGACGGCGTCCGGCACGGGCTCGAGGCCAAGGTCGTTCGCCTTGGCGCCCTTCACCGGCTCGTATCGGAACGCGCCGACCCGGTCGAGCTTCGCTTCGTCGAGCCAGTCGAGAAGCAGGCGGAAATCCTCCTCCGTTTCGCCGGGAAAGCCGACGATGAAGGTCGAGCGGATGGTGAGATCGGGGCAGATCGCCCGCCAGGCGCGGATGCGTTCGAGCGTCTTCTCCTGCGCGGCCGGCCGGCGCATCGCCTTGAGCACCGCGGGCGACGCATGCTGGAACGGCACGTCGATATAGGGCAGCACGTTGCCGCCGTTCATGAGCGCGATCGCCTCGTCGACATGCGGATAGGGATAGACATATTGCAGCCTGACCCAGGCGCCGAGCGAACCCAGCTCGCGGGTGATGTCGAGGAAGCGCGCCGCGACCGCTCGGTCGCGCCACTCGCTCTCGGCATATTTGAGATCGCGGCCATAGGCGCTCGTATCCTGCGCGATGACGATGAGCTCCTTCACGCCTGCTTCGACCAGCCGCTCGGCTTCGCGCATGACCTCGCCCGCAGGGCGCGAGACGAGCCGCCCGCGTAAGGCGGGGATGATGCAGAAGGTGCAGCGATTGTCGCACCCCTCGGCGATCTTGAGATAGGCGTAGTGGCGCGGCGTCAGCCTCACGCCTTCGCCCGGAATGAGATCGACGAACGGATCGCGCGGGGCAGGGGCCGCGGCGCGCACCGCCTCCATCACGCTCTCGAACGCCTGCGGCCCGGTGATCGCCGACACATTGGGAAAGGCGTCGCGGATCGGACCCGGCTCGGCCCCCATGCAGCCGGTGACGATCACGCGGCCGTTCTCGTTCATCGCCTCGCCGATCGCGGCGAGCGATTCCTTTTTCGCGCTGTCGAGAAAGCCGCAGGTGTTGACGATCACCGCGTCGGCGCCGGCGTGGCTGCGCGAAAGCTCGTAACCCTCGGCGCGCAATCGCGTCAGGATCCGCTCGCTGTCAACGAGCGCTTTCGGGCAGCCGAGCGAGACGAAAGAAATGCGCGGCGCGGGGCGGCGCTCGGCGTCGGCGATGTCGGTCACCGGCGTCGATTGCCACGGCCGCGCAGCGAGGGCAATCCCTCTCTCACCTTGCGGGAAAGGGGTTGGGGCGAAGGTTCGGCACCCAAACGCGCCTCTTTCAACCCCTCATCCGAGCCTACGACGACACCTTCC
>DATGHB010000047.1:0-2205 GCA_035308265.1 Roseiarcus sp. | reverse complement strand
CGACCATGTCGATCCAGACCGCGCCGGGCGGAACGGGCTCGGCCGGGTCGAGAACCTTCCGGTCGAGCCGGACGCCGGCGGCCGTCCCCCCAACGGAATCGGTCTTGACGGCATAGTGGACAATGATCACCTTCGCCCTCCCCGCGGCCGAGGCGCTCCCTCAACGATTACATGAATCCGCGCCGGTTCGCCGCTCGCCAGATTCTGCGACCAGGGCGCTGGACCCGGCCGGCGGGCGATTCGAAGGAGATCCATTTCTGCGCGCGCCTCAACTTTTTCAGGGACTTGGCCTCACTTTTCTGCAACGCGATTCGGCGGCCCTGGGCCGGGCGCCGGCCGGAGGTTTGCAGATCCGCCGGCGCTTTCGGCAAGGCGCGAGAGGCGGGTCAACACCGCCTTCGCGATAGGCAGGTCTTCAGATCGCTGGCCAACTATCTTGATGTAGATTATTGCTATTATATGATAACATATTGATCGAGATGATGATTAACCCTCCGAATGGCTCTTTGCGGGCCTGTGCGGGTCTGATCCGCGCCGGCATCGGTCACGGCGCCAACTGATGCGCTCAACCAGCTGATATTGCTGTGCTAATTTGGTTCGTGACGCGATTGGATCGAACAAAACAAGAACAAAAGCTTGCGCTTTGACGCCGGTCGCGGCATAGTAAGACAAGGTCGATAGGCGCGTCCGAAACGTGGCCAGCTCTCGTCCGCAATCTCCCCCCGACCCGCGGGAAGTTACGAGCCGCCTCCCCGCCCGAGGCGGCCGTTCGCCTTTCTTCACCTCCAACGATCGCCGAAAGCGCGCCCAATGACCGACGCGAACCCATCGACCGGATCCAAACGCTCAAGGACGACCCGCGCCCAGCGGGTGTTCGCCGCGCTCATCGCCGGCAAGGGGGTCGACGAGATCGGCACGGCGGAGAAGCTGACCCGGAAACGAACGGAGGACATCCTGCGCCAGGAGCTGCGTAGCCGCTGGGTCGCCCCGGCCGAGGACTTCGCAAGGCTTCAGATCGCCCGGCTCGAGCGGATGATCCTCAAGCTGCTCGACCGGATCCAGAACGGTGATCTCAAGGCGATCGACCGGGCGCTCAAGATCGTCGACCGGCTCGACCGTTATCACGGGTTCACCAAGGCCACACGCGTCGCCGAGCAGTACGGCGAGGAGGAGCGCGCCCGGCTCCGCGAGAAGGTCAATGAGATCGTGGCGCGCCTGCGAGCCGAGCGACCCGCGGAATGATCGGCGAAGCGGCCGAGGCCGCGGATGAGCGGCGATCCGGCGGCCCCCATCCTCGGTCCGTTCCGGGCGAGTGGATCGACCGCGCCGTCGACCTGGTGAATCTCGATGGCGGCATCCGAGCGCGGCTGTTCGACGAATTGACGCCGCTCGAATGCGCGCTCCTCTTTCATGACTGGACGTTCTGGTCGCGCCCCGACCAGGCCACGCCGCCGGGCGACTGGATCATCTGGCTCATCCTTGCCGGACGCGGCGCCGGCAAGACGCGGGCCGGCGCCGAGGCGGTGCGCGCCTGGGCGCAGACCTACCCGATCGTCAACCTGATCGGCCCGACCCTCGCCGACGCGCGCGAGATCATGGTCAAAGGCGAATCGGGCATTCTCGCCTGCTGCCGGCGCGACGAGCGCCCCCGCTTCCTCGCCGCCGACCTCAGGCTCGAATGGCCGAACGGGGCGGTGAGCGCGCTGTTCTCGGCCGAGGAGCCCGACCGGCTGCGCGGCAAGCAGCATATGAAGCTCTGGTGCGACGAACTGGCCGCCTGGCGCCGCGCCGACGCCTTCGAACAGGCCTTGCTCGGCCTGCGCCTCGGCGATCGCCCGCAGGCCGTGATCACCACGACGCCGCGGCCGATCAAGCTCCTCAAAGAATTGATCGACGACAAGGACGCCATCGTCACGCATGGCACGACGTTCGACAACGCCGCCCATCTCGCCGGGGCCTTTCTCGCCAGGATCGCCGCCCGCTATGAAGGCCGGGCGATCGGACGCCAGGAGCTCTTCGCGGAGATCCTGGAGGAGGCGCCGGGCGCATTGTGGACGCGCGAATTGATCGAGCGCTGCCGCATCGCGGGAAGCGCCGCGCCGGGCGACTATGCGCAGGTCGTCGTCGGGGCCGACCCCCCGGCGACCTCGGGCGCCAGGGCCGACGAATGCGGCATTATCGTCGCGGCCAAGGCGGCCAATGGCG
>DATGHB010000046.1:0-5720 GCA_035308265.1 Roseiarcus sp. | reverse complement strand
TTCAATCATCACCGCGCCCGGAAGAGCGCGCATGACCAGGGCTCGATCGTGGTGGTCGAGGGCTATATCGACGCGATCGCGACAAGCGAGGCCGGCTTCCCTAATGTCGTCGCGCCGCTCGGGACCGCGCTCACCCCCGATCAATGCGCCCTCCTCTGGGGAATGGCGAGCGAACCGATCCTGTGCTTCGATGGCGACGGCGCGGGGCGGCGGGCGGCGTTCCGCGCCATCGAGACGGCGCTGCCGCTGATCGGCCCTGACAAGAGCCTGCGGTTTGCGCTTTTGCCTGAGGGACAGGATCCGGACGATCTCATCCGCTCGAGCGGGCCCTCGGCAATGGCCGAGCATCTCGCCGGCGCGAGGCCGCTCGCCGACATGCTGTTTCTGCGGGAGACCGACGGGCAGAGCTTCGACACGCCAGAGAGCCGCGCTTCGCTCGAGCGGCGGCTGGGCGAATCGGTCACGAAAATCGCCGACGAGACGCTGCGCCGCCACTACGCGGCGGATATGAAACGGCGCCTTTTCGTGTTCCTCGGCGGGACGCGCTTGCCTTCGGCGCGAGGCGGCGGGCGAAGCCTTGGCGAGCGGCGCGGCGGGCCGTTCCCGCCGCGCGGGCCCCGCGTTGGCGTTGCGGAAGCGCCTTTGCCCCCGCAAAGCAAGCTCGCCCGCAAGGCGCCTTCTCCGGCGCGTGAAATCATGATCCTGGCGATCGCGCTTTGCCATCCGGAGCTGATCGAGAGCCGCTGCGAGGAGCTGGCGGCGGCCGAATTCACGAGCGCGGGCTTCGAGCCTTTGCGGGACGCGCTGATCGGCGCGCCGGCCGAGGCGCTCGGCTCGGCGCCGGCGCTCGCGGAATGGCTGAACCGCGCCGGGCGGGGGGAAGAACGCGAGCGGATCCTGGCCTTTGCCCAAGGCATGCCCAATTGGTGGTGCATGCGGCCTCAAGCCGCGCCCTCCGACGCCGATCTGGTCTTAAGGCAAAGCCTGGCCTTGCATCGCCGGGCGGGCGCGTTACATAGGGACCTGAAGCTCGCGGAGCAGTCGCTCGCGGCGGAGCCGAACGAGCTCAATCTTGCCCGACTGCTTGATATCAAGGCGAATTTGGCTGACCTTGCAGACGCGGAAGCAGCCATCGACGGTTTTGGCGATCAGTCCGGGCGCGCATCGTCCGCGATGTGACCGCGCCCGTCGGGAGGCCCGCAAAGGGATAGCCTTGGGCTTGGCCTGAGCAATCTTGATCGGCTGCTCGCGCTCGCGAGCGGTCGATTGACGACACGGAACGCCCGGCGCTTTGGCCGCGGAACGACGGAGACGCCGCGATGGCAAAGAAGGACGAGGCGAAGGGCGAGGCCGAGCAGGCGGTGGTTGAAACCCCCGACAGCCCGCTGCTCGATCTCAGCGACGCCGCCGTCAAGCGGATGCTCAAGATCGCCAAGAAGCGCGGCTGGGTGACGCAAGAGGAATTGAACGCGGTCCTGCCGTCGGAAGAGATTTCATCCGACCAGATCGAGGACATGAATGCGATGCTCAGCGAAATGGGCATCAATGTGGTCGACAGCGAGGACGCGGAGGAAGCGGAGAAAGAGACCTCCGAGGCCGCCGACGAGGAAGAGGCCGACGGCGGCGAGGTCGTCGAGACCAGCCGGTCGACCGCGGTGGCGACCCGCTCGTCGGAGCCCGCCGAGCGCACCGACGATCCGGTGCGGATGTATCTGCGCGAGATGGGCTCGGTCGAGCTGCTCTCGCGCGAGGGCGAAATCGCCATCGCCAAGCGGATCGAGGCCGGCCGCGAGGCGATGATCGCGGGCTTGTGCGAGAGCCCGCTCACCTTCCAGGCGATCATCATCTGGCGCGACGAGCTTAACGACGGCAAGATCCTGCTCCGCGACATCATCGATCTCGAGGCGACCTATGCCGGCCCCGACGGCAAGAAGGCGCCGAAGACGGACTATTCCGCCCCCGGCGCGCCGCCGCCGCCCAATCCGGCTCGCGACCGCATCGCGCCGGCAACCGCGCCGCAGACGCCTCCGGAAGGGTTCGAGGGCGACGCGGCCGTGGCCCCCGAAAGCTTCGAGGACGAGGACGATCTCGAGAATTCGGTGTCGCTGTCGGCGATGGAGGCCGACCTCAAGCCCCGCGTGCTCGAGACCTTCGACCGCATCGCCGACGCCTACAAGAAACTGCGCCGCCTTCAGGATCAGAACGTCGAGAACAAGCTCAGGAGCGAATCGCTCTCGCCGGCCCAGGAGCGCAAATACAAGGCGCTGAAGAAGGACATCGTCGCCGAGGTCAAGTCGCTGTCGCTCAACCAGAACCGCATCGACGCGCTGGTCGAGCAGCTCTACGATATCAACAAGCGCCTGATCGGGTTTGACGTGCGCCTCATGCGCATGGCCGAGGCGCATCGCGTCAGCCGCGAGGACTTCCTCAAGACCTACCAGAATTCGGAACTGGACCCGAAATGGCTGTTGCGCGTCTCCAAGCTGTCGACCCGCGGATGGAAGGAGTTCATCGCCGCCGACAAGACCGGGATCAAGGAAATCCGCGGCGAGATTCAGTCGCTGGCGACCGAGACCGGACTTGAAATCCAGGAATTCCGCCGGCTCGTGCAGATGGTGCAGAAGGGCGAACGGGAGGCGCGGCAGGCGAAGAAGGAGATGGTGGAGGCGAACCTGCGACTCGTCATCTCGATCGCGAAGAAATACACCAATCGCGGCCTGCAGTTTCTCGACCTGATCCAGGAAGGCAACATCGGGCTGATGAAGGCGGTCGACAAGTTCGAGTACCGCCGCGGCTACAAGTTCTCGACCTACGCCACCTGGTGGATCCGGCAGGCGATCACCCGCAGCATTGCCGATCAGGCGAGAACCATCCGCATCCCCGTCCACATGATCGAGACGATCAACAAGATCGTGCGCACCTCGCGCCAAATGCTGCACGAGATCGGCCGCGAGCCGACGCCGGAGGAGCTCAGCGAAAAGCTGGCGATGCCGCTCGAAAAGGTGCGCAAGGTGCTCAAGATCGCCAAGGAGCCGATCAGCCTCGAGACGCCGATCGGCGACGAGGAGGACAGCCATCTCGGCGACTTCATCGAGGACAAGAACGCGGTTCTTCCGATCGACGCGGCGATCCAGTCCAACCTGCGCGAGACGACGACCCGCGTGCTGGCCTCGCTCACCCCGCGCGAGGAGCGGGTGTTGCGGATGCGCTTCGGCATCGGCATGAATACGGACCACACGCTCGAAGAGGTCGGCCAGCAGTTCTCGGTGACAAGAGAGCGCATCCGCCAGATCGAAGCCAAGGCGCTGCGCAAACTGAAGCATCCTTCGCGATCGAGAAAGCTGCGAAGTTTTCTCGACAATTGAAGCCGTCGGCCCCCTGGCCCGACCCAGGGATCAAGCCTCCGCGCCGAAGCGGGAAAACAGCGTTTACAACCGCGCTCAGCGTGTCATGATCGGGATGGCGCCACGCGCCAAGTCGTCATAGGGTCGGGGATATGAAAAGTCCGGTCGTCGGAGCGCTCGGGGCCGCGGTGATCGCGGCGCTTGGCGCCAGTTCCGCCGCGCAGGCCGCCATTATCGACTTCAACGGCGAGGTGCTGGACGGGTCGATCACCTACACAGGTACGAGCCTGGATGTGTCGACCGAGCTGAACCTCGACAGCGCGACGTTTCTGGTTTTGAAAGTCGGCGCCGGCGACGCTTCTGGGCTCGCTCCCGACGATGGTTTCGCGCTTTCCCCGGCGACGAGCGATATTATTTATGGGCCTGGGAGTGGGCCGACGTCGCTTGGCGCCAATGTCATTGTGTCGTGGTCGGCTGGCGCCGACACGTTCACTGAAACGCTGACCTCGGCGCTCTCGATCAAGCGGCCAGCCAACGAAATCGACTTGACCCTGTCGGGAAAACTGAGCGACACCGGCGGCGTTTTCACAGATTCACCGGTTTTGCTCATGTTGAGCCTCAGCCAGCCTGACGGACCATTGGGTGACCTCTCCGCCTCGTTCGCCACCATGTCGGGCGGGGTCGCCGCTGTTCCGGAACCCTCGACCTGGGCGATGATGGCGCTCGGCTTCGGCGCTCTCGGCTACGCGGCCTTGCGCCGGCGCAAGACGAGTATCCCCACGCTCCCCGCTTAATCCCTCCAAGCTCGGCTCGCGATTGAGATAAGGCCGCCCCTCATGGCGGCCTTGTGCTTTTGTTGGCGGGCGTCGCTGATGGGCGAATCCAATCGGGCCCTCCGGTTTGATTGCGATCATCGACAAGCGCCCCCCGAACGTTAGAGTGCGCGCCAGCCTGCCGCAGCAAGGAGGATCAACATGGCCTACAAGGATATTCTCGTCTATCTCGATCCGACCGTCGAGACAGTGGAGCGGATCCGTTTGGCCGTGTCGTTGGCCAAGACGCACGGCGCGCGGTTGATCGGCGTCGACGTCAGCGCGCCCTCCGCCGGCCAGGAAGGCGAGACCGAAGCCGCGATCCGCCGGACATTCAGCGAAACGACGCGCGGGTCCGGGCTGACCGCCATCCTCGCGCCTGCGGACAAGCCAGGCGAAATCGCCCATTTCATCCATTACGTCGACCTGATGATCGCGCCGGGGCCCGAAAGCCTGGGGCGCGGCGTCGTTCGACGCGGCGCGCTCGACCGGGCGCTGCTCGAATCGGGCGCGCCGATGCTGATGCTGCCGCCCGAATGGACCCCCGGCCAGGTGGGCGACAACATCGTCATCGCGTGGAATGCTGGGCGCGAGGCCTTGCGGGCGGTCCATGACGCCATGCCGCTCATCGAACGGGCGAAGAAGGTGACCGTGTTCGCGTTCTCGCCGCGGCCGAGCGCCCTGCGCAAGTCCGCCGAGGCGCTGGTCGATCATTTGGCTGCGCACGGCGTCAAGGCCGAACATATCTCCGACTGGACCAACACCGGCGACCTGACCGCGGTCGAGGCGCTGTTCGCCAGCCTCGACACGCAGGACGCCGACCTCATCGTCGCCGGCGCCTTTGGACATTCGAGGATTTACGAGGGGTTGTTCGGCGGGGTGACCGTTGACCTCATGCACCAGCAATCCCTGCCGGTTTTGATGTCGCATTAACCCATGGATTTGCGGCGCCGCAACATCAAAGGCCCGGGACGCGCCGCCGCAACCGCGAGGGCGAACGCGGGCGCTCGAAGGCCTCAGACGAGGGGCGCGCGGAGCCTTAAGCCAAAATGCTCCCGGCTATCCGGTCTGACTCCCGCGATGCCTGCACTATCTTCGCAAGATGCGGATTCAGTTGAGATTTCTTGCCGGAAATCGGACTGCCGGCAGCCCCCCGGATGATCGGCGCTTCGTCACTTTGGCGGCATGCGCCGGCGCCAGCCAAAGGTTGTGGTCGGCGCTGGGCGAGGTTAAACATTGTCCAATCTTTCGCGGAAAATTAGCCAAAAAAGGCTTGACTATTCCTCCCGCGCCTGCTTAGTTGACGCTGCGGCGTTCACGCGGTGTGTTGCGGTCTCTTCGTTCCACTTCTTTGGGGGTTACCATGAGAATCATTGTTCCGGCTGTAGCTGCCGCTTTTATTGCGACGGTTGGCGGAGGTTCTGCGGCGCAAGCGGCAGTAAACATAATCGACTTCTCAGCAGTTGCGATATGCCCGGCGACCTGCACTGGCATTACCTACACAGGCGCAAGCTTGGGGGCGTCGACGGCGCTCGACCTCGACGGCTCGACGTGGGCCGTGTCA
>DATGHB010000045.1:0-21747 GCA_035308265.1 Roseiarcus sp. | reverse complement strand
TAACGCTGGTATCGGGCCCCGCAACCATTGTTCTTAATGGCGGTTTTCCGCCAGTTTCGGAAGCCAAGGCCAGGATTGCGGCCAGATCACCGAGTTCCCACGGCCATGGCGCGCCGACAGATCCCCACCAAGGCGCGCCCGGACCGAGAGGTACCGTTGAATGTTCGCCCCTTCTCGGACATCGACGGGAGAACCTCGATTTCTTGAGGCGGTTCCTGCCCTATCACCGCGGTGTTCGGACCTGGCGGTGGCTGACGATTCTGATGAACGGGCTCAATCAATCAGACACTGCTTTCGGCCTGCTTTATCGCCGGGATGACGCGAGCGCGCGCAGCCCGATCGGCGCCCCGAATTGGAAACCAAGGGAATCAAAGGTCCAGACTTTTCCTGAGATTGCTGTCCCGAACGCGCAGAAATGACTGGCTTTCCGTTCGAAAGAGAGCGTGAGTGTGCGCGTCCCGCGGCGGATTGGGCTTGCGCGGACGACCCTTAGCCCCGGGCGATCGCCTGATTCGGGGCTCGCGTCAGTGAGGGGCCTGGGTTGGCTGGGCCTCATCACCATGAAGGGTCGATTCCCATGTCCATCAATCTTTCTGACACGCAACTCGTCATGTTGAGCGCTGCCGCACAGCGGGACGATCGCTGCCTGACGCTGCCCGAAAAACTGAAAGGCGCCGCGGCGCATAAAGTCGTGACGAAGCTGATCGCGGCTGGCCTGATCGAGGAGGTCAAGGCCCAGACGGGAATGCCGGTCTGGCGGCGCGACGGGCAGGGGCAATCCTACGCCCTTGCGCTGACGGCCGCCGGAGCAAAGGTGATCGCCGTCAATCTAGACGAGGATGCCAGTCCGGCCGGCGACGAAGAACGATCGCCTCCAGAGGGCGGTCAACCGCCCACGTCCGCCGAGTCGGATGGAACCGCGCCTGGAGCATCTGCTGCGGAGAACGCCCCAGCACTCGCGACGCCTCTCGCGCCGCGGGCGGGTACGAAGTTGGCGAAGACAATCGAAATGCTTCGGGCAACCGAAGGGGCGACGATCGGCGAATTGGCGCAAGCGATGGGTTGGTTGCCGCACACCACCTACGCTGTCCTGACGGGCCTGCGCAAGCGCGGCTACGCTCTGACGCTCGATCGATCCGACGCGGAACGCGGCTCAGCTTATCGCATCGCCCACGACGCGAGCACCGCGCAGGAGGGAACCGCTCCGACAGGGATCGAACCTCCCAGCGGCGAGCCGATGGATCGCGCATCGGATCCTGCTGCCTCGCCTGCACCTGCGACGGCCACGCGTCGCTCCCGCGCGACCAGGACCTCGCGAGCGGCCTGATGGCGCGGAGGCGATCATCGGGCGCCGGCAAGGGTCTCCCCTTGCCGGCGCTGCGACCCGTTGAGGAGGCCGCGCTCAGAGAGGCGGTCGCCAATCTCGCGGCGCTCGATTGGGCCGGGCTTCGCCTGCAGTGGCGAAACGTCTTCGGGGGATCCGCTCCCATGCATCTGCCGAAGCCTCTTCTGGCGCGCATTCTCGCCTACCGGCTGCAAGCGGACGCTTTCGGGGATCTCTCCGACACGGTCCGCCGGACGCTTGAGAGTTTCGGCGCTCGGGGTTCGCCCCGGGTCGGCCAAGCGGGCGGAGACGGCTTGCTATGCCGGCGGCGCATCAAACCCGGCTCCATCCTGGTTCGCGAATGGGATGGCGGTCTCCACCGCGTCATGGCGCTGGAGCAAGGCTTCGCCTGGGAGGGCAAGACATATAACAGCCTCTCCCAGGTCGCGCGGGCGATAACGGGCGGTCACTGGAACGGGCCCCGGTTCTTCGGCCTCACCGGATCTAAAGCGATGGCGCGCGCCGCCGAAATGATCACGTCCGCTGAAGGGGCACAGTCATCGGGCGTCGACAAAGACAGAGGGACCGCCCCATGAGTCGGAGTCGGCGCCCGCGCGGACGTCCGGCCTCAGCGCCGCCCTCCAGCCGATGCGCGGTCTATACGCGGGTCTCGACTGACCATGGGCTCGAGCAGGACTTCAATTCCCTCGACGCCCAGCGCGAGGCTTGCATGGCTTATGTCCGCAGCCAGGCTCATGAGGGCTGGATCCTCGCCCATGGCCGCTACGATGACGGCGGCTATTCCGGGGCGAGTCTCGAACGGCCCGCCTTGCGAGCGCTTCTCGACGCCGTTCGGCAGCGCCAGATCGACGTCATCGTCGTCTACAAGGTCGACCGGTTGACCCGATCGCTGGCTGACTTCGCCAAGCTGGTCGAGCTGTTCGACGCCCACGGCGTTTCCTTCATCTCGATCACCCAGTCCTTCAACACCACGACCAGCATGGGGCGGCTGACCCTCAACATGCTGCTTTCCTTTGCCCAGTTCGAGCGCGAGGTCACCGGCGAGCGCATTCGCGACAAGATCGCCGCCTCGAAGAAGAAGGGCCTGTGGGTCGGCGCCGTCGTGCCGCTCGGCTACAAGGTCGTCGATCGGAAGCTGACGATTGACGAGGCTGAAGCGGCGAGCGTCAGGTTGATTTTCGAGCGCTACTGCGCTCTGGGCTCGATGATCGCGCTGATGCGGGAGCTGCGCGAACGCGGGGTCGTCACCCGGCGGCGCACGCTATCCACGGGCAGGGTGATCGGCGGGATCGCCTTCACCAAGGGGCCGCTCGTCTATCTCCTCAAGAACCGGATGTATCTCGGCGAGATCAACCATGGCCCAACGAGCTATCCGGGTGAGCATCCGGCGATCGTCGACAAGGCCATCTTTGACAAGGCGCAGGAGATCCTCGCGCGCAACGCAGCGGCCAGGGGCTATTCCCAATCCCGATCCCAGGCCCTCCTCGTCGGGCGGCTCTACGACGACCGTGGCCATCGGATGACCCCAAGCTTCGCGGCGAAGCGCGGGGTCCGTTATCGTTACTACATCTCAAGAGCGGTCACGGAGGGGCGGAGCGACCTCGCGGGATCGACGGCGAGGGTTCCCGCCGTGGATGTCGAGGAGGTGGTCGTCGAAGCGCTTCGCCAGCTTGCCTCGACCGTGGACCCGAAACGCTGGTCCAGGCTCGTCGGTCCCCAGCCGCGTGAAGCCAAGAGGCTGATCCAATCTTCTGCGGTCGCGCTTCGAGACGGGGCGACGCCGACGGGCTCCGCGGGGCCGGCGGCAGCATCTTCTACGCTTCACAAAGCCGGGGCGCCCCGGTCTCCGACGACCGCGCGCCTCTCCATTGCATCCCGACCGGCAGCGACGCCTGCGCCATGTCAAATGGCGCCCGGTCCATTCTCCGCAATGGCGTCCGAAGACCGTCGGCTGATCGAGGCTGTCGTCGAGCGCGTCGCTATCCAAGATGGTTCGATCGAGATCGCGCTCACGCGAGAGGCTGTGGCGATCATTGGAGAAGCGGCTCGGGTCATCCCCTGGCGGAAACTGCCCGCGCGTGTCAGCCGCGAACTCATCCCGCCGCTCGAGGGGACTCATCACGACGTGCGAGCAACGCGGTCGGACACTAAGGCCAAGCTGCTTGCTGGCGTCGCCAAGGCCCGAGGCTGGCTCGACGAACTTATCGCAGGCCGGGTTCTCGACATCGCCGATATTGCGCAGCGGGAGAAACGATCCATTCGATCGACCGCAATGCTGCTGTCGCTGGCCTTTCTCGCCCCTCGTCTGGTTCAGGCCATCGCTGACAATCGTCTGCCCCGCGGGATCGGTCTTACGCGTCTTGCCGACCTCCCGAGCGACTGGTCCGAGCAGTTCGAGGCGCTCGGCCTGCAAGCCGAGCGATAGAAGCCCTCATCCGAGTAGGCGCGTCCGGTTCTCTGCGTCGCGACCCCATTGAGATCGATCACCGGATGATCCGCTCAACCGAGCATTCGCCGCCCCGCTTACCCGCCGTTTCTTTGGCCGCGAACCTTGCCCTCCCCGTGCCGGCCTTTCGCCCACCGCGAAAATTTATTCTGCGGCCAGAGACAACGGACGCCAAAAGCGGCGGCCATAACGAGAAATGACGCCAGAGACCGCCGATGGGCAGAATCCCCGGCGGTAACCCCCGGATATGTCGAGGACTTCCAGCGACGACCCAAAGCGCGCCAGAACGCGGGTGTGGCTGGTGGGCCGGGCAGGACTCGAACCTGCAACCAGACCGTTATGAGCGGCCGGCTCTAACCGTTGAGCTACCGGCCCGACCAGGGCGCCTCGCAAGCCGATAAAGCGCAAAAAACGCGCCCTGGCAACGACACCCTGTCACGTCCCCGTCGGTCGCCGCGCCCATCCGCTCGACCCCAGACCCCGAAACCGCGCTCACCAACGCGGACGGCTCGATTGGCCGCGATTCGCGCAATCAGGTTTCCACGGCATTGGCTCGCTGCGTTCACGGCCCTAACTTCGCCACGGAATTTGGGTTCTTCGCCGGTTTGGGGTCGGAACCGAGAATCAATGGCGGCGCTTCACAATGACGCAATCCCTGCGGGCGTCGGGCGGATGGCGCCTTTTGGCCGGCCCTCCGTGACACGCCGCGTTGGCGTCGCGCCGCCTCCTGACCGCGAGCGGGCTTTTGCCAAAGCCAAGCGACGCTCGGCGCGCGTGAGGCTGCTGCGCCGCGCGATTCTGGCCAGCGGGGTCGGCGCGGTCGCCGCGATGGTTATGACCGCCTTTTTCAACCCCTTTGCGACACGGCTGGGCTCGTTGAACTTTGGCGCTCTGTCGGTGGACGGGACCAAGATCGTCATGGAGCGGCCGAAGCTGGCCGGATTTCGCGGCGACGGCCAGCCCTATCTCCTGACCGCCGAGCGGGCGCTGCAGGACATCAAACAGCCGACCGTCGCACAGCTCGAGAAGGTCAGCGGCGAAATCGGCGCGGCCGGCGGGGAGGCGACGCACCTGAGCGCCGATGCAGGGGTTTACGACAGCGTCGGCGAGCGCATGGAGCTGTCGAAGCATGTCCGGATCGAGAACGGGCGGTTCACCGTCCTCTTGCGAAGCGCCAGATTCGACTTTAAGTCCGGGGTTTACGGAAGCGATGAGCCTGTCGAAGTCCGAACCGGCGACGGCGCGACCATATTCGCCGACCGGGCTTCGGCCCTCCATAATGGTCAGGAACTGACTTTCGAAGGTCATGTCCGGACGAACATCGTTCCGCAGACGGGCCATGAGCCCGCGGCCGACGCAAAAAGGACCAATCCATGACGCGGCCGTCTTGCGTTCCCGGATGGCCGGCGGCATTGGCCGCGGCGCTGCTCTGCTGGTGCGGCGCGGGCGCGGGCGCCGCCGAAAAGCCGTCCGGCGCGAGCGACTCGGTCGCGATCTTCCCCGGGACGAACTCGAAGGAGCCGATCTCGATCGACGCCGACAAGCTCGTCTACTACGACAAGGAGCGAAAGGCAGTCTATTCCGGCAATGTCGTCGTCATCCAGGGCGACACGAAAATGACCTGCTCGGCCATGACCGTCTTCCTGGACAAGGCCCCGACGCAGGGGGCGCCCCAAACCGCGAACAGCGAGTCGGGCCCCACGGCCGACTCGGGCGTCAAGCACCTCGACGCGACGGGGCCGGTCACCGTCATCTCCAAGACGCAAGTCGCCACCGGCGATCGCGGCGCCTACGACAAGGCCGAGGATAAGGTCTGGCTCATTGGTCACGTCACGCTGAGCGACGGCCAGAACGTCACCAAGGGCGACAAGCTGACCTACGACCTGAAGAACGGCCTGGCGACCGTCGACACCAGCGCCAAGTCGGGGCGCGTGCACGGTCAGTTCATCCCGAAATCGAACGCCGACGGCGCCAAACCGGGCGGCGACGTCACCAAGGCGGACGCCGCGAAGGCGAAATAGGAGCCGGTCAAGTGCCGATCTTTTGGGCGCCGCCTGACGGCCTGTCCGATGCGAGCGGCCGTCGGTGAACGAGGGCGTCGTGCGCGAACGGGTCGGCGCGTCTCCTCGCTGGCGCAAATGGTTGCGCGGCGAGAGCGACGGATCGGCGCTTAAATCCTGGAACGCGCCTGGCGGGCAGGGCGTTCTCGCGGTGCATCGCCTCGGCAAGGGCTATCGCGGCCGGATGGTGGTGCAGGATGTCAGCCTTTCCGTCCGGCGGGGCGAGGCGGTCGGCTTGCTGGGGCCAAATGGGGCCGGCAAGACCACTGTCTTCTACATGATCACCGGCCTCGTCAAACCCGACAAGGGCGAAATCGAACTGGACGGCCATGACGTCACCAGCCTGCCGATGTTTCAGAGGGCGCGGCTCGGGGTCGGCTATTTGCCGCAGGAAGCTTCGATCTTCCGCGGACTGAACGTCGAGAACAACATACGTGCGGTGCTCGAGGTCAACGAGCCCGACCGCCGGGCGCGCGAGGCGATGCTCGAATCCCTGCTCGAGGAATTCGATATCGCGCGCGTGCGCACCGCCCCCTCGATTTCGCTGTCGGGCGGGGAACGGCGGCGATGCGAGATCGCCCGCGCGCTTGCCGGCAAGCCGTCCTTCATGCTCCTCGACGAGCCCTTCGCGGGCATCGACCCGATCGCGGTCGGCGACATTCAGGACCTGGTGCGCCATCTGAAAGGGCGCGGCATCGGCGTCCTGATCACCGACCACAATGTGCGCGAGACCCTGGGGCTGATCGATCGCGCCTATATCATTCACAGCGGGCAGGTCCTGACCGAAGGCCCGCCGGACGCCATCATCGCGCACCCGGACGTGCGGCGCCTCTACCTGGGCGAGGACTTCCAGATGTAGCTGGAGCGTTTCGCCCGTGGAATCGCTGGAAGGGCCGCCCGAAGGAGAGCCGGTGCAACGGGGGCCCTGGCCCAACAGTAATTTTACCGGCGCCCCCTAATGTTCCGGGCCGTGGCAGAGCCCGGAGGCAAATCGCTCCCGGCAGGATTTGCGCTGGCGAACCGGCGCGTCACTCGTCCTCGCCGAACCGGTCGGAGACAAGGGCCGCGAGCGCGTCCAGCGCCTCGCGGGCTTCGGCGCCCGAGGCCGACACGGTGATCGTCGATCCGGGGCCGGCGCCGAGGGTGAGGATGCCCATGATCGAATCGCCCCCGACCGTCTCGCCGCAGCGCGTGACCCTGACGTCCGCGTCGAACTGGTCGACGCACTGCACAAATTTGGCGGTGGCGCGCGCGTGGAGACCCTTCCGGTTGACGATCTGCAGGTCGCGCGACAACGCGCCGATGAACGAAGGCGGCGGCGGACAGTCGTCTTCGGAGCCCGCCTCGCTCATTTCCCCTCGAGCACCTTGCTGGCGATGGTGATGTATTTGCGCCCTGCATCGCGCGCCTCCACCACGGCCTGGTCGAGATCGGCGCTTTCGCGCATTGTCGCGAGCTTGATCAGCATCGGCAGATTGACGCCGCAGATGACTTCGACCCGTCCGCCGTCCATCACCGAGATCGCCAGATTCGATGGCGTGCCTCCGAACATGTCGGTGAGGATGACGACGCCGCCGCCATCCTGAACGCGGCCGGCGGCGCTCAGGATGTCCGAGCGCCGCTGCTCCATGTCGTCTTCCGGACCGATGGTGATCGTCTCGAGCTGAGACTGCGGCCCGACGACGTGCTCTAGCGCTGCCCGAAAACCAGTGGCGAGCTGGCCGTGGGTCACGAGGACCATTCCGATCATCAATTGTCCATCAGTCGATCGGCTTTATGCTCTCGGCGCCGATCGAACCGGCAGCGAAATTCCAGGGCGCCCATTTTTGTGCACTGCGGCGCAATGTTCAAGCGAAATTCCTAAAGCGCCGGGTTCTCCGCCGCCAAGCCAGCCAACCGCTCTTCGACCGCGAGCGCCTGATCGCAGGCGCTCTGGCCGGAATCAAGCGCCAGACGCGGCAGGCTGACCTCGCCGACGATCAGGCTGTCGTTGTCCCCAGGCATTCTCGGCCCTCGACGTCCGCGCTGGCTGAGCTCGACGGCAAGCCGCACGACCGCCGCCGGTTCGTGGCGGACCGCGACCAGACCCGCCATCCGCCGCTCGATGATTCCCGCCATATTGGCCGCTCCCCAGGCGATCAGGCGCCCGCTTGCCTCGCGGACAAAGACCCGGTCGTCGCCGATCAGGGCGGCGAATGCGCCCAACCCCCTCGCGCGGGCCATCAGCGCCAGCGCCAGCGCGCTCTTGCCGGAACCCGAAGGCCCAACGATCAAAACGCCGCTTTCGCCATGAATGACGGCCGTTGCATGGAGGCTCATCCCTCCCGCTGAAGCGGCGCCGATCATGCCGCAAACGCGGGGAGTTCCACGACAAAGCGCGCGCCCGCGCCGTGTCGCGCCGGCTCGTCGGGATTCTCGTTTTCCGGCCGCGCCACGCGGACCGCAGCCAATTCGGCCGGGCGGTTGCAGGCCCAGATCCGGCCGCCGTGCGCCTCGACAATCTGACGCGAAATCGACAGCCCCAGGCCCGAATTCTGACCGAACCCCTGGCTCGGCCGATCGGTATAAAATCGCTCGAAAATGCGCTCGACCGCATGGGGCGGAATCCCCGGCCCGTCATCGTCGACCGTGATGACAACGCGCTCGACCGGCTTCTCGCCTTCCGTTTCGTTACGGACCGAAACGCGCGCCAGCGCCACACGCACGGCGCCGCCGGGCTCGGAGAAGGAGCAGGCGTTGTCGATCAGGTTGGTGACGACTTGCGCGAGGCGGGAATCGTGCCCGAGGACAAAATAGTCGGCGCGGGCGTTCCTGCCCCGCCTGACGGGAATGGACAATTCGATCCGCGCGGCGCTGGCCCGCGGAGAATCCCGGGCCATCGACACGACCGCGCGCAGGAGCGCGGCGAGGTCGACCGGGCCCGCGTCGTCCCGCGCCAGCTCCGCATCGAGACGGGAAGCGTCGGAGATGTCGCTGATCAGCCGGTCGAGCCGGCGCACGTCGTGCTGCATGACCGCGATCAGCCGATCGCGCGATTGACCGGCGTTCACCCTTGGCAGGGTTTCGAGCGCGCTGCGCAGCGAGGTCAGCGGATTCTTGAGTTCGTGGGCGACGTCGGCGGCGAAGCTCTCGATCGCGTCGAGGCGGCTGTAGAGCGCCTGCGTCATGTCGCGGAGCGCGCGAGACAGGTGGCCGATCTCGTCCGATCGCGCGGTAAAATCGGGAATCTGCTGTCGCGAGCGGATGCCGTGCCGCACCCGTTCGGCCGCGTCGGCGAGCCGCCGGACGGGTTCGGCGATCGTGTTGGCGAGAAAAAGCGAGAGCACCAGCATCACCACCGCGAGCACCAGAAAGAAGCGCAGCAGGGCAAGACGCGCGGCCGTGATCACACGGTCGATGTCGCCGCCCTGGGTGGAGAGCAGGAGCGCGCCCCGGGTCGCCATCATGTGCTGGATCGGCACCCCAACGGACACGACGGTTTCTCCCGCGTGGCTGACGCGCACCAGGGATTGCGTCCTGCCCCCGAGCGCGCCGGCCACTTCCGGCATCGTCTTGCCGTTGGTCGCCCACGGATCGTCGGGCCGCGGCGCGGTCGAGGTGGTGAAGACCCTGCGCAGGGCGGCGACGATCCGGTCGGCAAGGCCGCGGCGCTCCGACACGTCGGGCAGGTCCGAACGCACGACCGCGCCGCGGGCGGAAAACGATCGCGAGTCGAGCAGAAGCCGGCCGTCGCTGTCATAGATGCGCGCGCGGGTGTGGGTCGGGGTCACCAGCCGATGCAGGAAAGGTCCGACCAGCGCGGGATTGATCGAGAACTGTGTGGCGTCCTCTTCGCTCGGCGACGGCGCCACGCTTTGCCCCGGCGCCAACTGCAACAGCTTGTCGGGATCGATGGTGATCGAATCGGTGTCCCCGGTCGCGGAAGCCGAAATCGCAGCGGCGATGATATCGGCCTGGATGGTGAGACTCTGCTCCCGCGCCGCGATCAGATCGGCGCGAAACTGATCGAGGAGCAGAAAGCCGATCACCAGCACCACGAGGCCGCCGAGATTGAGGACGACGATGCGACGGGTGAGCGAGGACGAGAATCGCGCGGTCAGAAATCGCCACGCCCGGCGCGCGCGCAGGCGCAGCCGCAACGAACGGAGCCTCCCGCGCGCCGGCTGAGCGGCAAGCCGTTCATGAAGCTGCGTTTCGGCGCTCATGGCGCTGTCCGGCCCGCCTATCCTTCCTTGAACCGGTAGCCGACGCCGTAGAGCGTCTCGATCATTTCGAAATCCGGCTCGACTACCTTGAACTTCTTGCGCAGCCGCTTGATGTGGCTGTCGATGGTGCGGTCGTCGACATAGACCTGATCGTCGTAGGCCGCGTCCATGAGCGCGTTGCGGCTCTTGACCACCCCTGGCCTGGTCGCCAGGGCCTGGAGAATGAGAAACTCCGTGACGGTCAGGGTCACGGGGGTGTTGTCCCAGGTGCACGTATGACGCTCAGGATCCATCTTCAACCGGCCGCGTTCGAGAATCTTGGCCTCGGTCTCCTTCTGCGTCGCGGCGTCCTTGGGGTTCGAGCGGCGAAGGATCGCCTTCACCCGCTCGACCAGAAGGCGCTGGGAGAACGGCTTGCGGATGAAATCGTCAGCCCCCATCTTGAGCCCGAACAATTCGTCGATCTCCTCGTCCTTGGAGGTCAGGAAGATGACTGGCAGATCAGACTTCTGCCGAAGGCGGCGGAGCAGCTCCATTCCGTCCATGCGCGGCATCTTGATGTCGAAGATGGCGAGATCGGGCGGATTGGCCTTCAGGCCCTCGAGCGCGCTCGAGCCGTCGGTATAGGTCTGCACCCGGTATCCCTCCGCCTCGAGCGACAGGGAAACGGAGGTCAGAATGTTACGGTCGTCGTCGACCAGCGCGATTGTGGGCATGAAACTCCCGTTTTCATCTGACGTCGCCCCTTGGGCGGGCTGGATCAAAATCGAAACCATTGATCGGCTGAATGTGTTCCGAGAAGGGCGGCCCTCGCCGTCCGGCAGGTTCCACATGGGACCTGCGCGGGAATTGCGCAAGGTTACCATGACGTTGGGCGAATAGGCCAGCAATGGCGAACGCTCCCGCCGACCCGAATGACGCCCGCGCCGGGGCCGCGGTCTCGGCCAGGCGGCTGATGCGGCTTGCCCGGACCGCCGCGCTGGCGACGCTGGATGCGCCGGGCGGCGCGCCCCTGACCACGCTGGTCGGCGTCGCCAGCGATTGGGACGGCTCGCCGCTCATGCTGATGTCGACGTTGTCGCGCCATACGAGGAACCTCGCCCGCGACCCGCGCGCCTCGCTTCTCTTGACCGGGGGCGGCGCGCGCGGCGACCCGCTCAACCATCCGCGCTTAACCCTCGGCGGCGTGATCGAAGGCTGTCCGGAGGCGCGCGCCAAGATCCGGTATCTGCGGCGCAATCCCAAGGCCGCGCTCTACGCCGGCTTCGCCGATTTCGCCCTCTACCGCCTCCGGATCGAGGACGTGCATTTCAACGGCGGCTTCGGCCGCGCCGCCGCGCTCTCGTCTTCCGACGTCCTCGCTTCGCCCGGGGGCCAGGCGGCGCTCGCCGAAGCCGAAGAGCGGCTCCTTAAGGAAGCGAACGCGCTCGGCGCGCGCAGCCTCGCGCGGCTCGCGGGCCACAAAGCCGTCCGCCCAAGCTGGCGGGCGATCGGCCTCGACGCCGAGGGCCTCGACCTCGCGGCCGGAGGCCGCGCCGGCCGCGCCCAGTTCGCTACGCCCGCGCATGACGCGGAGACGTGGCGGGCGCGTCTCGAGGGGATGCTGCGGGACGGATAGGCCCGGGCGCGCCAGCCGGGCAAGGCGCCAGAATCGCAGGTCGGCGGCCCCGTGCCCGATTTGCGCTGCTTTTCCGCCCGAGTTAGTTTTGGCGAATATCGTTTGCATTGCCCGGGCCGCGAATTTCCATTTGGGGGGGACATGGCCGAGCGGGAACCGTCCATTCGCTGCATCCGCGAGGGCCAGGGCAATCCCGACGCGATCGTCTTCGTCCACGGCTTCACTGGCGATGGCCTGCGGACCTGGGCCGACTTGTCCGGCCAGATCGCGGCCCGCCCGGATCTCGCTCCGTGGGATTGCTGGACGATGACCTACGCGACCAGCTGGCTTCCGGACATAACGGGAATCTGGGCTGCCGACGCCGACCTCTCCATCCTCGCTCTCCACCTCAGGACGCATGTGAAGGAGGGCGCGCTGTCGCGTTACAAGTCGCTCGTGCTGATCGCTCACAGCATGGGCGGTCTCGTGGCGCAGAAGGCTTTGGTTGACGACCAGGCCTTCGCCGCCCGGACAAGCGCGGTCATTCTGTTCGGAACGCCGAGCGGCGGGCTCGACAAGGCCCGGTCGATCCGGTTTTGGAAACGCCAGCTCGCCGACATGGCTAAGACGGGGCCGTTCATCGCCGGTCTGCGCGCGAGTTGGCAAGAGCGCTTCGCCCAGAAGGCGCCTTTCACTTTTCTCGCCGTCGCGGGCGAACGCGACCAGTTTGTCCCGCCGGAATCGTCGATCGGGCCATTCCCCGACGAACAGCAGGCCGTCGTCTCCGGGAACCACGTCACCATGCTCGCGCCGGTCGGCGACGATCCCGAAGTGGCCGCTTTGATCGCGGGGCGGATCGCGGCCGGCAATCCCGGAAGCAGGCTCGGCGATCCGCTCGCCCGGGCGATCGAAAGGGGAGAGTTCCGCAAGATCGTGGAGGATCTGTACGAGGGTCGTCAGAAGCTCGACCGCAAGGCCGCGGTGCGGCTGGCGATTGCGCTCGATGCGCTCGGCCGGCGCGACGACGCCTACGCGATGCTCGCCGAGCGCGGCGACCTCGACAGCGACGCGCTGGGCGCGATGGCCGGCCGGCTCAAGCGCAGATGGCTTCTGTCGCGGCGGCAGGCGGACGCCGAGGCTTCGATGGCGAATTACGCCAAGGGCCATGAGCTTGCGACCGCGGCGAACGACCCGTCCCAGATCTATTATCACGGCGTCAATCTCGCCTTCCTCGAATTTGTCTTTCGCGGCGACAGGCAGGCGGCGCGGCGGGAGGCGGGGAAGGTCGTCGAAGTCTGCCGCTCCCTCGAGGCCGGGAGCGGCGGCGACGAGTGGCTCCCGGCGACGGAGGGCGAGGCCAATCTCCTGCTCGGCGACGAGGCGGCGGCGCTCGCCGCCTATCGCCGCTTCGTCGGGACGGGCGCCGATCCGTGGAAATTGTCCTCGACTTACCTGAACGCGCGCACCATCGCGGCGGAATACGGCAGGCGGGATCTGGCCCGCACGCTCGGCGAGGTCTTCGGAGACGCCGACCCTTAGCCTGCGGCGGCGAATCGCCTCGCCCCTCACCCCGACCCTCTCCCGCATAGCCCGTCGAGAGACGGGCGTCTGTCGACGCGCTATGCGGGGAGAAGGGGTTCCGGCGCGGCAGTTTCAGCCGGGCGCAGAACGTGCGCCCCTATGGCGTTCGGCCCGATCAGTACCGGTAGGTCTCCGCCTTGAACGGCCCATGCTGCGGAACGCCGAGATATTTTGACTGCTCGGGGGTCATCCTGGTGAGCTTGGCGCCGATTTTCTTTAGGTGGAGCGAGGCGACCTTCTCGTCGAGGTGCTTGGGCAGGGTGTAGACCTGCTTCTCGTACTGGCCGGGCTTGGTGAAGAGTTCGATCTGGGCCAAGGTCTGGTTGGTGAACGAGGCTGACATCACGAACGAGGGATGGCCCATCGCATTGCCGAGATTGACCAGGCGCCCCTCGGACAGAAGAATGATCCGCTTGCCGTCCGGGAACTCGATCTCGTCGACCTGCGGCTTGACGTTGCTCCACTTGTAATTGCGCAGCGCCGCGACCTGGATCTCCGAATCGAAGTGGCCGATGTTGCACACGATCGCGCGATCGTGCATCGCGCGCATGTGGTCGAGCGTGATGACGTCGACATTGCCGGTGGCGGTGACGAAAATGTCGGCGCGCGGCGCGGCGTCGTCCATGGTCGTGACCTCATAGCCCTCCATCGCCGCCTGGAGCGCGCAGATCGGATCGACCTCGGAGACCATCACCCGGCAGCCGGCGTTGCGCAGGGAAGCGGCCGAGCCCTTGCCGACGTCGCCGAAGCCGGCGACCATCGCGACCTTGCCCGCCATCATCACGTCGGTGCCGCGGCGGATGCCGTCGGTGAGCGACTCGCGGCAGCCGTAGAGGTTGTCGAACTTCGACTTGGTGACGCTGTCGTTGACGTTGATCGCCGGCCACAGGAGCTTGCCTTCCTTGGCCATCGTATAGAGGCGGTGGACGCCGGTGGTCGTTTCTTCGGTGACGCCGCGGATCGATTTCGCGTTCTGGGCGTACCAGCCGGGCTTCGTCTTGAGGCGCTGCTTGATCGCGGCGTACAGCACCTCTTCTTCGTCATTGGTCGCGCCGTCGAGGAATTTCACGTCGCCCTTCTCGGCGCGCAGGCCCAGGTGGATGAGCAGCGTCGCGTCGCCGCCATCGTCGAGGATCATGTTGGGCGAGCCGCCGTCGGCCCATTCGAAGATGCGGTGGGTGTAGTCCCAATAGTCCTTGAGGCTCTCACCCTTGACTGCGAACACCGGCGTGCCGGAGGCCGCGATCGCCGCCGCCGCGTGATCCTGGGTCGAATAGATGTTGCAGGAGGCCCAACGCACATCGGCGCCGAGCGCCTTCAACGTCTCGATGAGCACGGCGGTCTGGATGGTCATGTGCAGGGAGCCGGCGATCCGCGCGCCTTTGAGCGGCTGGCTTGCGGCGTATTCGGCCCGGGTCGCCATCAAACCGGGCATCTCGGTCTCGGCGATGGCGATCTCCTTGCGGCCATAGTCCGCAAGCTTGATGTCTGCGATGGCGTAATCGGCGGCTTTGGTCATGAACGGCGAGGATCCCTAATTAACGGCGGCGCTCTCCATATCAGCGGCGTCGTCCGCATGCAATAAACATATAAGCAAGTCTTTATATCAATTTTTGCGCCCCGTTTATTCGGCGGCTGAGCGATTCGGTTAATCCACAAATGGTATCCGACAATCGGAGCTGTTGCGGGGCGGCGCGACCGCCATTAACAATCATGAGGCGCGCTTCCGCGCGATCCCGGGGGCATCGGTTCGGCGCGTGGTATGAAGCGAGCGCGGCTGAGGCTGAAGCAAGAATCGAGCCGCGGCGGCGAAGGCAGGATTTGAGGCGCGGCGTGGCGAAGGGCTGGGGATAGGTATGGCGCTCTCGGCCAAACTCATGTTGCGTCAGGGTCAGGCGATGGTCCTGACGCCCCAGCTTCTGCAGGCGATCAAGCTTCTGCAGATGCCCAACCTCGAACTCACCCAGTTCATCGAGAACGAACTGGTGAGCAATCCGCTGCTGGAGCGGGCGCACGAGCACGAGGACCGCGAGGAGACGAGCGCCGATCCGCCCGAACCGCCGGGCTTCGCTGAGCCTCCCGCCGCGCCGGGCGATTGGGCGGCGGAGGCGCTGGAGACGGACGCCGCGGGTCTTGCGGCGAGCCTCGGCACGGAGATCGACAACGCCTTCGACGCCGACCGCACGGCGCCGGCCGCCATGGCTGGCCCGGCCGACAGCCTGAGCGCGCAGGCCTGGACGGGGGTCGGCGCCGGCCACGACGCCGCCGAGGCCCCCGATCTCGAGTCGTTCGCCGCCGAAACGGTGTCGCTTCGCGCCCATCTCGAGCGTCAGGCCGCGATCCTCATTCCCGACCCGACCGAGCGGATGATCGGCGCGGCGCTCATCGACGCGCTGGACGAGGCCGGATATTTCATCGGCTCGGTTGACGAGATCGCCGCGCGGCTGGGCGCCGCGGCCGAGCGGGTCGCGCATGTGCTCTTGCGCATGCAGACCCTCGAGCCGACCGGCGTGTTCGCGCGCTCGCTCGCCGAATGCCTCGCCCTTCAGCTCAAGGAACGGGACCGCTTCGATCCGGCGATGCAGGCGCTGATCGAAAATCTGCCCGCCCTCGCCAAGCGCGACCTGGCGCTGCTGCGCCGCGTCTGCGGCGTCGACGACGACGACCTGCGGGACATGATCGCCGAGATCCGCCGGCTCGAGCCGAAGCCCGGGCGCGCGTTCGGCGATCTCCCGGCGGCGCCGGCGATCCCCGACGTCCTGGTCACCGCGGCGCCGGATTTCGGCTGGAGGGTCGAGCTCAACACGAGGGCGCTCCCGCGGGTGCTGGTCAACGAAGTCTATGCGGCCGAGATCCGCCGCGGCGCCAGGCGGGACGCGGACCGCCAGTACGTCTCCGCCCAGCTCCAGGCGGCCAACTGGCTGACCAGGAGCCTCGAACAGCGCGCGCGCACCATCCTCAACGTGGCGAGCGAGATCGTACGCCGGCAGGACGCTTTCCTCCTCGAGGGCGTCACCGGCCTGAAGCCGCTCAACCTGAAGATGGTGGGCGAAGCGATCGGCGTCCATGAATCGACGGTCTCGCGCGCGACCGCGCAGAAGTTCATCCAGACGCCGCGCGGCCTGTTCGAGATGAAATATTTCTTCAGCGCGGCGATCGCCTCCAGCGCCCCGGGCGAGGCTCATTCGGCCGAAGCCGTGCGCCAGCGCATCCGCCAGATGATCGAGGACGAGGACCCGGAAGACGTGCTGTCGGACGAGCTGATCGTCGAGCGCCTGCGCGAGGCGGACATCCTTGTCGCGCGCCGCACCGTGGCTAAATATAGGGACAGCCTCAGAATCGCTTCGTCGGTCGAGAGACGCAAAATGAAGATGGGGCCGATGCGCGCCCGGCTGCAGCGCGACAATTCCCTTACGGTTGAAGCATAATACCGATTTTATTATTAATATGAACAATTTATTGCGACGATTGACATGCGGCGGGCAGGCTCCTAACCGTAGGCCGAAGCCGGCCACCGGAGCCGGCGGGTTTCGAAACGAACGGGCAGGAACGCTTGGGGCGCGCGTGGCGCGGAGGGGGCGGCGGCGGCAGCCGCCAGCCGGAGGTAAGGCCAGCGTTCGATGACCTTGAGGGTATCGGGAAAGAACCTCGACATCGGGGAAGCCTTGCGTCAGCATGTCCTGGAAAAAGTCGAGGCGACGGTCGCCCGCTACTTCAACGGCTCGGTCGGCGGCCACGTGGTGGTGACGCGCGAGGGCTCGGGCTTCCGTTCCGAATGCACGTTGCGTCTGAGCTCGGGGGTGAGCCTGCACGCCGAGGGCCGGGCGCACGAACCCTATCTTTGCTTCGATCAGGCCGCCGACAAGATCGAAAGGCGGCTACGCCGCTACAAGACCCGCCTCAAGGGCCACCCCGGCGCCGGCTCCGCGGCCAGTGAGCGCGGACGGGTCGCCAATTACCTCATCGAGCAGCCGGCCGAGGAAGAAGACGAGCCGGCGGGCGGCTTCAATCCGGTCGTCGTGGCGGAAGGGACCGAAGAGCTCAAATCCCTGTCCGTCGCCTCCGCGGTCGCCGAGCTCGATCTCACCGGCGTTTCCGTCGTCGTCTTCCAGCATGCCGGCAACGGCCGGGTGAATGTTGTCTACCGGCGCCGCGACGGCGCGATCGGCTGGCTCGATCCGCAGGCCCCTCGCATTTCCCCGCGCGCCGATTAACCGGGACGAACATGTCGCTATCGCAACTCCTTAAGCCGGACGCCGTGCTGCCCACCCTGAGAGTGAACGGCAAGAAGCAGGCGCTGCAGGAAATGAGCGAGCGCGCCGCGCTGATCTCGGGCCTGTCGGCGCGCGAGATCTTCGATGCGATCCTGCAGCGCGAGCGGCTCGGGTCGACGGGAGTCGGCGACGGCGTCGCCATCCCGCACGGCAAGCTCGGCAAATGCCAGCATATTTTCGGCGTCTTCGCCCGGCTCGACCGCCCGATCGATTTCGAGGCCCCGGACGCTCTCCCGGTCGATCTCCTGTTCATGCTGATCGCCCCGGAAGCGGCGGGCGCCGACCATCTCAAGGCGCTGGCGACAAGCGCTCGCCTCCTGCGCAACGGCGCGATCGCCGCCCAGTTGCGTGCGACTAAGGATCCCGCCGCCCTCTACGCGCTGCTCACCATGGCGCCGACCTCGAACGCGGCCTGACAGGGCCGGGAGCCCCTCATGAAAGCGCGGGTGATCGTGACGTTGAAGCGAAGCGTCCTCGATCCGCAGGGCAAGGCGATCGAGGGCGCGCTGAAAGGTCTCGCCGTCGAGGGCGTGAAAAGCGTGCGGCAAGGCAAGATTTTCGACGTCGAGTTCGACGGCGACGATGAGGCGGCCGCGCGCCTGAAGCTGAGCGAGGCCTGCGAGCGCCTGCTCGCCAACACCATCGTCGAGAACTACGCCATCGAGATCGGTTGACGGATGCGCGCGGCGGTCATCCAGTTTCCCGGAGTCAATCGCGAAGGCGACGCTGCCCGCGCCCTGCGGCGGGCGACCGGGGAAAAGCCCGCGATCGTCTGGCACGCCGAGCGCGAATTGCCGGGAGGCCTCGATCTCGTGGTGCTGCCGGGCGGATTCTCGTATGGCGACTATCTGCGCTGCGGCGCGATCGCGGCGCGATCGCCGATCATGGCCGCGGTCGGCGGCCACGCGGCGCGCGGCGGGCTGGTCATGGGGATCTGCAACGGCTTCCAGATTCTGTGCGAGGCCGGCCTGCTGCCGGGCGTTCTGATGCGCAACGCCGAGCTCCGCTTCGTCTGCAAGATGCAGCATTTGCGGGTGGAGAATGCTCAAACCCCGTTCACACGCGGCTATGCGCCGGGGGAAGTGGTCAAATTCGCCGTCGCCCACGGCGAGGGGAATTTTGTCGCCGACGACGAGACGATTCGCCGGATCGAGGCCGAGGGGCGGGTCGCGTTCCGCTATTGCGACGCGCAAGGGCTGGCCGGGCCCGGGTCGAACCCGAACGGGTCGATGAATTCCATCGCCGGCGTGTTCAACGACCGGTTCAATGTCCTCGGTTTGATGCCGCATCCGGAAAACCTGATCGATCCCCTGGTCGGGGGCGTCGATGGACAGGCGCTTTTCGCCTCCCTTGCCGCCTGAGGGCCCAGGTTCGAGAGCTGCTTGGCCCCATTCCGATCGACCCAAACTGACGGTGTGCACATTAATCCCCAAACTTTGCGCAAAAATTTTGCACGATTAGTCTTTTTGTCATAGTGCGTGAACGCTTGTTCGGCATTATCTGTTCGAACAGGGAAAATCCGAACCCATGACTGATTCGCTCGACAGACTGTTCGCCGCCGTCCTGGAGGCCCGGGATCGAAGCCCCTCGGAGTCCCGCACCTCCAGGCTGTTCCGCGACGGCGTGCAGAAAATGGCCAAGAAGCTGGTTGAGGAGGCGATCGAGGTCGGCCTCGAGGCGGTGCAGATGAACCGCGAGCAGGTGATCCTCGAGAGCGCCGACGCCCTCTATCATCTTGCGGTCATCTGGGCCGAATGCGGCGTTTCGCCCGCCGATGTCCTGGGCGAGATCGACCGGCGGGAGCGCGTCTACGGCATCGCGGAAAAACTGCCCAAGCAGGCGAGCGCGGCCCAGATCCGGCGCATGGCGCCGTGGGCGACGCGACGGAAAGTCTCCTGAGCTGGGCTTGCGCCCGGCGCAGCGCATTCGCACAATCGGACCGCGGGCGCTGAAACCATCCGGCTCACGACTCGGGAACTTTGGGGAGCGACGTGAATTGACGTGCGGCCGCGCACGTGGAAGTCTTGGGTTGCGGGGGCGGCGCAGAGGGCGGCCGCATGCGCATTGTCCGGAACTACGGATTCGTTTTGGCGCTGGCGCTCGCGGTCGTCTACGTCTATGCGCCGCTGCGCCTCGAAGACCTCGCCAGGCCTCGATGGCTCGCTGACATAAGCGCGGTCGTCACCAGGTCCCTCGCCCCCGTACGGCGGGAAGCGAGCTTCGCTCCGGTCGACCCGCTCGCCGCGGCGAATGTCGACGAGGACCTGGACTATCGGATCGCCCAACACGCGAACTCGGCCGAAGGGTGGCGCTCGTTCCTTGCTACGCATTCCGACGGTCCTCACGCGCAATCGGCGCGCGCCGAGCTCGACAGGCTGGTTCGGCCCGAGACGCCTCCAGCCCCCGCGGCCGCGCTGGCGTCGAATGCCGGGCCCAGGGATACGAAAGCCCTGGGCGGGGCCGCCTTCCCGGCCCGCCCTTTCCCGCCGCCGGAAGTCGCCAGGCCGACCTCGGACGAACTTTGCAAGCGCGACGAGGATCGTCTGGACCGGCTGGCCGGCAGCCGCTCAGCGGGCGAAGCCGCGCGGCTCGTGTCCGAATTGCGCTGCGAGAAGCTGCGGCCGGAACTCTTCCGCCTGACGGAACATCTGGACGACCAGGACTCGGGCGCCGTCGCTGCTTCTGAAGCGCATTCGCCGAAGGTAGGTGAAGCAAGGGCTGAAAACCGGCGAGCGACCGAGCCTCGCGGCAGGCCGCGCTGGCGCGCCGCTTGGCGCGGCGTTGAGCGAAAACGGCACGCGGACCGGCGGGCCGTCGCGACCTTGCCGCCAATCCTTATGGCGCTATTCGGCGAGACGCCGAGGACCTCGACCGTGTTCCGGCGAATCCGGGTGAGGGACCTTCCAGGCGGCGCGCGCGGCGGGCCGGGCGTCGGCGCGGCCGGAGTGGCCAGCGCCGCAGGCGCCGGGTCGGGCGGCGGCGGATCGGCTGGCGTCGGATCGGGCGGCGGTGGGTCTGGCGGCGGGAATGGCGGCAACGGGGGCGGGGACGGCGGCGGGAACGGCGGCGGGAATGGCGGCGGCAATGGCGGGGGGAATGGCGGAGGCGGAAGCCATTGACGCAGATTCCTCTGCGGCGCGCCTGTTTCCGCACTCGTGCGCCGAGGCTCCCTGCCCGCCGCCCGCGATCGCTCAGAGCACCACAGGGTAAAGGGCGCCGTCCATCGACAGGGTCGCGCCGGTGATGTAACTCGCCCTCGCCGAAGCCAGGAAGACGACGGCGTCGGCGATCTCGCCCGGCGAGGCCATGCGGCCCAGGGGCAGCCGGGCGACGCTTAGGCTTCGCGCTTCATCGACCGAGATATTGGCGTTTCGCGCGTCGGCCTCCAGCCCCTCCGCCACCCGGCCGGTCTCGGTCAGGCCCGGAGACACGGCGACGATCCGGACGCCTTTTTCCGCATAGGCCGCGCCCAGCCCGGCGGTGGCCAGCATCAGGGCGGCGTTGGCGGAACCGCCGGCGAGATGGGTCGCGGAGGCGACCTTGCCGCCCGCTCCGATGACGCTGACGATGACCCCGCTTCCGCGCCGCCCCATGCGCTTGACCACCGGATCGATGACGTTGATGTAGGAGAAGAACTTGGCGTCGAACGCCTCGCGCCAGATCGCTGGAGTCAAATCGTCGGGCGGAGTTCGCTTCGCGGCGCCGGCGGAATTGATGAGGATGTCGATCGGGCCCAGGCGCGCTTCCACCGCGTCGATCATTGTGCCCGCTGCGGCGGCGTCGGTGAGATCGGCGGCGACGCCAAATGCGTCTTTCAGTCCGGCGAGGGCCCGTTCGATATTCTGACGCGAGCGCGATGAGATGGCGATGCGCGCCCCCTCGGCCGCGAAGGATGAGGCGCAAGCGAGCCCGATGCCCTTCGAGCCGCCGGTTACCAGAACGACCTTGCCCTTGAGTCCAAGCTCCATGGCTTCGAGCGGGCGCGCCGGTCAGTTCGAGAACGTGTTGCAGGAATTGATGTCGCCGCTCTGCAAACCCGCCGTCAGCCATTTCTGCCGCTGCGCCGAGGAGCCGTGGGTGAAGCTGTCGGGCACCGCATAGCCGCGCGCGGCGGTCTGCAGCCGGTCGTCGCCGATCGCCTGCGCCGTCGCCAGCGCCTTTTCGATGTCGCCGGGCTGGAGAATCTTCCATTTCGCGTTGGCGTGGTTGGCCCACACGCCGGCCAGGCAATCGGCCTGC
>DATGHB010000044.1:0-7653 GCA_035308265.1 Roseiarcus sp. | reverse complement strand
CCCGGAAAGGCGTGCGCCGTTTCGATCACGTCGTTTGCGTCCATGGTCAGGTGAAAGCGCGCGCGCGTCTCGGCAGAGCCGGCGAAGGCGATGACCAGCTTCGGCTTGAAGCGCCGTGCGACTTCCGCCGTGCCGTCGTACCAGACGGTGTCGCCGGTCACATAGATCGCGTCGCCCGGCTCGCGCCGGCCGATCAGGAAGCCGATCACGTCGCCGCTCATGGGCTCAATCCCCGCCGGCCCGTGCCGCGCCGGCGCGCCGGTCACCAGGAGCTTCGCGCCTTTCCCCTCGATCGCCGCCGTCTCGAATGGCGCGAGAGCCCTGCTGTTCCCTTTGAGCCGCGCGGCGCCGGCGACGGTGGTGAATGTCGTCTTCGCGTGCTCGAGAAACGCGCGCCCGCTATGGTCGAGATTGTCGAAATGCTGGTCGTGGCTGAGCAGGACCGCGTCGACCGCGCCGACCGCGCCCGCCGTGAGCGCCGGCCCGGCGGTCTTCCTCAAAAGCACGCTGCCCTGGTAGTCGCCCGGCGGATCGAAGGTGGGATCGGTCAAAAGTCTAAAGCCGTCGAGCTCGATGAGCACCGTTGGCCCGCCGATGAGGGTGAGCGTCGCTTCGAAACTGTCCATGAAGCCTCCTACGTCCCGCCATCCTAACAGCTTCCGCCGTCGCATCGGCGCCGTTCCGCCCGCCGGACACGGCGGTCGGTTCGTCACGCCCTATCGCAAAGTGATAGACGCGGCGTAGGTTCGGTTGACGGTGGGCGCATGGCCAAAACAAGCGCAGGCATCCTTCTCTTCCGCAAGGCCCCGGCCGGGGTGGAGGTCCTGCTCGTCCATCCGGGCGGCCCGTTCTGGGCGAAGAAGGACGCAGGCGCCTGGTCGATCCCCAAGGGACTCGCCGACGAGGACGAGGACCCGCTCGCCGCCGCGAAGCGCGAGTTCCTCGAGGAGACCGGCATGGCGGCCGAGGGCGAGTTCCTCGACCTCGGGGCGCACAAACAGCAGGGCGGCAAGACGGTCAGAGCGTTTGCGCTCGAGGGGGAGTTCGACCCCGCCGCGCTCAGAAGCAATACGTTCCCGCTCGAATGGCCGCCGCGCTCCGGACGGATGGCGGAATTCTCCGAGGTCGACCGGGCGGCCTGGTATTCGCCCGACGAAGCGTTGGAGAAGATACACAAGGGCCAACGGCCGATCATCGAAGCGCTGGCCGAGAGGCTCGGTTGCGCGAAGCGGCAGCCCTGAGGCGCTTGCGCCCGCCAGACCGCCGTCCTACATTATGCCCTATCAATAGGGCAAAGGAACGGACATGGCCGCGCCCAAATCCTCCGCGACACGGCGCAGGCGAGCCCTCAAGCCGGCTTCGCCGGTCAAAATCGTCGGCGACTATGGCCTGACCAAGAAGCAGCTCGCCGAGACCATCGGGCTTGCGCCCGAAGCGCTCTACAAGCGCGAGCGGCTTGGCGCGGCCAAGACCCAGTCGCGCCTGCGCGAGATGAACGAGATCCTGATGCGCGTCGAGGCTTGGGCGGGCGGCCCGGCGCAGGCGATGGCATGGTATCGGGCCGAGCCGATCCCGGCCTTTGGCGGGCGGACGGCCGAGGCGCTCATCAAGTCCGGCCAAGCGGGTCCGCTCCGCGACTATCTCGATTCGATTGCGCTCGGCGGCTTTGCTTGAGGTTTCAGGGCCTCGCCTACCGGGCCCACGATCCCCGCTGGTCGTTCAAGCCGCTGTCCGGCGACGGCGCCGCTGTCCACGGCGGACGGTTCAATCCCAAGGGAACGCCCGCTCTCTACCTCGCGCTCGATCCGATGACGGCGCTCAAGGAGGCGGCGCAAGGCTTCGCTCACAAATTCGAGCCTTGCGTGCTCTGCGCCTACGAGATCGACTGCGACGACGTGATCGATCTACGCGGCGAAAAGGAGCGCCGCGCGGCAAGCGTCGGCGAGGATGAGATGGCCTCTCCCTGGTTCGCGGAGGCCGCGGCCGGACGCGAGCCGGCCTCGCAGCGCCTCGCGCGAAAACTCATCGCCAGCGGCGCGGCTGGCCTGCTCGCGCCGAGCTTCGTCCGCGGCGCGACGCCAGCCGACGTCAATCTGGTCCTGTGGCGCTGGAGCGCCCGCCTGCCCCATCGGGTCGCGGTCTTCGATCCCGGCGGCCGGCTGCCGAAGAACCAGCTCGGATGGGAGTAGCCTCGCGGCCCGGACGCCCGTTTCGCACTTCCCGACTTGACGTATAAGACGCGCTGCCCAAGCTTTTCATCCACGGACCCGCCCATGCCCTTCTGGCTCGACATCGCCGCCTTTCTCCTCAAGGCGCTGATCATCGTGGCCGCCATCGGCGGACTCGCCATCCTCATCGCGCGCCTCGCGCGCTCGGGCGAGCGCAAGGAGCAGGAGATCAAGGTCCGCTCGCTCGACGAGCGCTACGACGACATGCGCGACGCGATGAACGGCGCCCTGCTCGATAAGAAAGAGCGCAAGGCCCTCGCCAAGACGCGCAAGAAGGAGATGAAGGCCGACGCCAAGGGGCGCCGCGGCCGAGAGCCGGGCAAGCGCATCTATGTCCTCGCCTTCAAGGGCGATTTGCGCGCGAGCGCGGTCAAGCGGCTGGGCGCGGAGATCGACGCGGTCCTGATCGCCGCCAGGCCCGGAACCGACGAAACCGTGATCCGAATCGAAAGCCCAGGCGGCACGGTGACCGGCTATGGCCTCGCCGCCGCCGAGATCCTCCGCCTGCGCGAACGCAAGGTCAAAGTCACCGCTTCCGTCGATCAGGTGGCGGCGAGCGGCGGCTACATGATGGCTTGCGCGGCGGACCGCATCGTCGCCGCGCCGTTCGCGGTGGTCGGCTCGATCGGGGTGGTGGCGCCGGTTCCGAACCTCCATCGGCTCCTGCAAAAGAACGAGATCGATTTCGAGGAGATGACGGCGGGCGAGTTCAAGCGCACCGTCTCGGTGCTGGGGGAGATCACCCCCGCCGGGCGCGAGCATTTCCGGGGCAAGCTCGACGAGACGCACGAGGCGTTCAAGGCCCATGTCGCCGCGTGCCGCCCGAATGTGGACATCGCGAGCGTCGCCAACGGCGACCATTGGCTCGCGCGGGAAGCGCTGCCGCTCGGCCTTGTCGACGAGATCATGACCGGCGACGAGCTCCTGTTCCGCGCCCGCGACGGCGCGCGCCTCTACGAAGTGACCACGGAAGCGCGCAAGACTCTGCTGCAGCAGGTTCTGAGCGGAATTGGCGGCGCGGCCGAAAAAGCGGCGGATCTTGTCCTCAAGCGGTTTGGCGGCGCTGGTTTAAGCTGATTTCCCCGCCTGACTTTGGCGTTCCGTCTTCCGAACGAGAATGCGACTTCCGCCGTAACGATGCCCGTCTTCGCGGCGAAAACAGTCTGCGGTCTCGCTGTCCGGGCCGCGCCAACGAGGATCACCAAATGCCGATCTCGCGCCGTTCGTTTCTGGCCGCGACCGCCGCCGTCGCCGCCGGTTCCGTCGCCCCGTCTTTTGCGGCCGAGCATGCCGATTACACGCCCGCCGCCTTCGACGCCGCTCTCAAGTCGGGAAAGCCGATCCTGGTGTGGGTTCACGCCAGCTGGTGCCCGACCTGCAAGGCGCAGGCGCCGATCCTCGCCAGGATCGAGAGCGAGCCGCGATACGGGGACCTCATGGTGTTCATGGTCGATTTCGACTCCCAGAAGGACGCCCTCAAGCGCTTCGGCGTGAGGATGCAGAGCACGCTGATCGCCTTCAAGGCTGGCAAGGAGACCGGCCGCTCGGTCGCCGAGACCGATCCCAAATCGCTCGCGGCGCTCGTCGCCAGGGCCGGCTGAGCTTAAGCGCGATGAACGCCGGCGCGCCGCTGCTCGCGTTCCTCGCGGGCCTGCTCACGATCCTCTCGCCTTGCGTGCTGCCGCTTCTGCCGCTCGTGCTCGGCGCGGCGGCCAGCGAACATCGCGGCGGCCCGCTGGCCTTGGGGGCCGGGGTCGCGCTGTCCTTCGTTGCGGTCGGCCTCTTCGTGGCGACCGTCGGCTTCGCGATCGGGCTCGACGGCGAGGCGTTCCGGATCGCTTCCGCCGTTCTCATGATCGGCGTCGGGGCCGTGCTCGCCGCGCCAAGCCTGCAGGCCCGGCTCGCGATCGCCGGAGGTCCGGTCAGCGACTGGGCGGATCGCCGGATCAGCGCCATCCACGTTCGCGGCCTCTCGGCGCAGTTCGGCATAGGCCTCCTGCTCGGCGCGGTCTGGAGCCCTTGCGTCGGCCCGACGCTGGGCGCCGCGTCCCTGCTCGCGGCGCAGGGCGCCTCGCTCGGCGCCGTCGCCCTCACCATGCTCGCTTTCGGAATAGGCGCGGCGCTGCCCCTCGTCGGACTGGGCCTGGCCTCGCGGCAGGCGATCGCCCGCTCACGCCACGCGCTGGTCGCCGGCGGCAAGGCGGCCAGGACCGCCCTCGGCCTGGCGCTGATCGCCATCGGCGTTCTGATCGTCAGCGGGCTCGACAGGCGCCTGGAGACCGCGCTCGTCGACGCCTCGCCGCAATGGCTGACCGCGCTGACCACGCGCTTCTGAAACGATCGGCGCGCCCTCACCTCAGCTCATAGCAATTGACGATCGTGCGCGGACTGCGCGTCACGTCGTAGAGGACGCCGCACTGGACGAGCGCGTTCACGCCCGCGTGGCGGAACAGGATCAGCGAGGTGCGGTTGTCGTAGCCGCTGGCGAAGCCGGCGATCTCCCACCCTTGCGCGATGAGTTGCCCGATCGTCAGCGGCGTCTCTGCCGCGGCGCCCGACAAGGAGCCGGCAAGGACCGCCAGGAGGAAGAGGACCGGACGCATGACGAGAATCTCCCAGTGCGCGCGCGCCCGCCTTGCCACCCCCGCCCGCCCCTGATATGCCCCGCGGCCAATTTCCGAACAATCCAAGGATCCCAATGGCCGCGCGCCAGTTCATCTATCACATGCGAGGGCTCGCCAAGACCTATCCGGGCGGCAAGAAGGTCCTCGACAATATCAATCTCTCCTTCTACCCGGATGCGAAAATCGGCGTGCTCGGCGTCAACGGCTCGGGCAAGTCGACGCTGATGCGGATCATGGCGGGGCTCGACACCGAGTTCACCGGCGAGGGCTTCGTCGCCGAGGGCGCGAAGGTCGGCTACCTGCCGCAGGAGCCCGAGCTCGATCCCAAGCTCGACGTCAAAGGCAACGCGATGCTCGGGGTCAAGGAGAAGCAGGCGATCCTCGACCGCTACAACGAGCTCGCCATGAACTATTCCGACGAGACGGCGGACGAGATGACCCGCCTTCAGGATGAGATCGAGGCCAAGGGCCTGTGGGATCTGGAAAGCCAGGTCGAGCAGGCGATGGACGCGCTCGGCTGCCCGCCGGACGAAGCCGACGTGACCACCCTCTCCGGCGGCGAGAAGCGCCGCGTCGCGCTCTGCCGCCTGCTGCTGGAGAAGCCTGAGCTCCTCCTGCTCGACGAGCCCACCAACCATCTCGACGCCGAGACGGTGAACTGGCTCGAAGGGCACCTGCGCCAATATCCCGGCGCAATCCTCATCGTCACCCACGACCGCTATTTCCTCGACAACGTGACGGGCTGGATTCTCGAGCTCGATCGCGGGCGCGGCATCCCTTACGAGGGCAACTATTCATCCTGGCTCGTGCAGAAGCGGAAGCGCCTCGAGCAGGAAGGCCGCGAGGACGCCGCGCGCGAGCGAGCGCTGGCTGA
The DNA here is from genome assembly GCA_035308265.1 of Roseiarcus sp. GTDB lineage: Bacteria > Pseudomonadota > Alphaproteobacteria > Rhizobiales > Beijerinckiaceae > Roseiarcus. The sequence goes on along the minus strand of DATGHB010000044.1, from coordinate 1,927 downwards.
GGAAAGCGAGTGGATCGCCTCGTCGCCGAGAGCCCGCCAGGCCAAGTCCAAGGCGCGCATCGCCGCCTACGACGAGCTGGTCAGACAAAGCAACGAGAAGGCGCCGGCGAGCGCGCAGATCGTCATTCCGGTGGCCGAGCGGCTCGGGCAGAATGTCATCGACTTCGAGAACCTGTCGAAGGGCTACGGCGAGACGTTGCTCATCGACAAGCTCTCGTTCCGCCTGCCGCCGGGCGGCATCGTCGGCGTGATCGGCCCCAACGGCGCCGGCAAGACCACGCTCTTCCGCATGATCACGGGTGAGGAGAAGCCGGATTCAGGCTCGATCAAAATCGGCGAGAGCGTTCAGCTCGGTTATGTCGACCAGTCGCGCGACGCGCTCGACGGCAAAAAGACCGTGTGGGAGGAAATTTCCGGCGGCTACGACCTCATTCAGCTCGGCAAGCGCGAGATGAACTCACGCGCCTATGTCGGCGCCTTCAACTTCAAAGGCCCCGACCAGCAGAAGAAGGTCGGCCAGCTCTCGGGGGGCGAGCGCAACCGGGTGCATCTCGCCAAGATGCTGAAAAGCGGCGCGAACCTTCTTCTGCTCGACGAGCCGACCAACGACCTCGACGTCGACACGCTGCGCGCGCTGGAGGAGGCGTTGCTCGACTTCGCCGGCTGCGCCGTCATCATCAGCCACGACCGCTTCTTCCTCGACCGCATCGCCACCCACATGCTGGCCTTCGAGGGCGACAGCCACGTCGAGTGGTTCGAGGGCAATTTCGCCGACTACGAGGAGGACAAGAAGCGCCGCCTCGGCCTCGACAGCGTCATCCCGCACCGGCTGAAGTACAAGAAGTTCAGCCGGTAGGAGGCTCTCCCTCCAGGCGGCGCCAAGGCGGGTCCGGTCAGCACGGCCGTTTTTTCCCGCCACAACCGCGATGTGTCGGCGAGCCGTGAGTTGTGTGACGGCGATCACATAGATCAGGGCCGAATGGTGTTAAGGTCCGGCGCTGGAGGTCGCGGATCGGGGATGCGCCGCTATGTTCCTCATGGATCGGATCAAGGCCCGTCGGCTGCCGTTTTTCAAACTGCTTGTGCTCCCGATGGGAGTGACGGCGTTCGCCGCGATGGCGATCGAGAGCGCGAGCGCGCACGATAAAGGCTGCGACGGCGACGCCGTGCCGGCAGCGATCAAATTGGACTGCTGCGGCAAGGCTGACGAGCATCAGGTGAAGCCCGAGCAGATCCACCGAGGGCCCAATGACGAATACATCGTCAGTTTCGAGGGCTACCGGTTCGTGATCCCAGCGAACAAGGCGCTGCCCAGCAACGATCGCTGCAGCCACATCTTCTTCCCAAACGTGTGGGTCAACAACGGCGGGCGCGATCCACGGACTCCGGACATCTACTGCTTCCTCACCCCGCTGGACTTCTGACCGATCTCCCGCAGTCGCCGACTTGTCCGCAAGCGTATCGATGACGTTCGCGATCTATCCGCCGCGCCGACCCAGCGCCACCTCGACCCCCTGCGCCCGCCCCGCTTCCGCTAGCCGCACATCAAAGGTCGCCAATGTCGCGCCCGCGTTCTTCGCGCTCGCCAGGCGAAGAGCATCTGCGGCTGCGAGCTTGGTCGCAAAATCGCGCACGATGCGCTCGGCCAGCAGAAAGTCGGCCGCGCCATGGGTCAGCCGTTCGAAATTGGCCCTCATGGCGTCGAAGTCCAAAAGAGCGTTGTCAACTTGGCCTTGGGTAAGCCGTCCGACCCGCAGGCGCGCCCATTTCGGCGCCTCAGGGATTTTGGCCATCAACAGCCAGAACAACGAACGCAGGCGGCCATAAGCAAGCCGAGGGCTTCTGTCCAACGGACTTATCCACTTTCTCCGAGAGCCAATATACGTACGGGTCAAACCCGGCTCCCGCTTGCGGCCGGCGCGGCCAG
>DATGHB010000043.1:0-3742 GCA_035308265.1 Roseiarcus sp. | reverse complement strand
CCATGTCGGCCGGCGCTTGTCCAGGAACGCGCCGATGCCCTCGACCGAATCGGCTTCGGCGAGATTGTCGATCATCGCGAGCGAGGCGACCGCGTAGGCCTCGTCGAGCGGCTTTTCGATCTGGGCGTAGAAGGCCCGCTTGCCGACCGCGAGCGTCGGGGCGGAATGCGCTGCGATTGTCCTGGCCAACGCCTGCGCCTCCGCGAGCGCGCGGCCCTCGGGAACGACGCGGTTGACGAGGCCGAAGCGCTCCGCTTCCGCGGCGCCATAGAGCCCGCCCGTCATCGCCATTTCCATCGCCCGCTTGCGAGAAATGGCCCGACCGACCGCCACCAAAGGCGTCGAGCAGAACAGCCCGAAGTTCACCCCCGAGAGGCCGAAGCGCGCGCGCTCTCCCGCGACCGCGAGATCGCAGGCCGCAACGAGCTGGCAGCCGGCCGCGGTGGCGACGCCCTCGACCGCCGCGATAACCGGCTTCGGCAGCGCGACGATCGCCTGCATGAGGGTCGAGCAGCGCTCGAACAGTTCGACGTAGTAGGCGCGGCCCCGGTCGCAGTCGTTGCGATGCGCCTGCATTTCCTTCAAGTCATGGCCGGCGCTGAGCGCCGATCCCGCGCCCGTCAGCACGACGACGCGCGTGCGCTGGTCATGGGCGATCGCGTCGAACTCGGCGATCAGGGCGCCGATCATCGCGAGGCTCAGAGCATTGAGGTTGCGCGGCGTGTTCAAGGTCAGGGTGAGGACGCCGTGGTCATTGTCGCGTCGGAAAAACTCGGACGACGCGACGGCAGGCGACGAAGCGGTCATGAGCTCTTCCGTTCGGGCAAAAGGGTAGTCCTCTGCGAAGCCCGCCTCCGCTGACGCGAACAGTAAATCAGCCCTGAGCGTCCGGCAATCTGGATGCGAGTGCCACAGGCGTCTTGCGCCGATCCCGCGCCCCCGGCAAAACGAAAGGGCCGCCCGAAGGCGGCCCTGAGCGCTTCAGCTCATGTCCCCGGTCAGAGGGAGACGATACCGGCTTCCTCCAGCCGGTCTCGAACCACGTCGGCCTGATCCCGAAGATCGATGAAGGGCGAGAGCGCGCTGCGGAGTCTGGACATCAGCTCGACCCGCCCGCCCTGGATATGGACATAGGGCGCGCAGCGAGCCTCGTCCGCCGGCGTTCCGTATTGACGGAGGTACTCGGCGAAATTGACGAAGGACTCATCGACATGGAGCAGCGTCTCGACCGGAGCGCCTTCGGCGTAAATCACGTCGTGGCTCGCGAGCTTGACGTGGAAGAACTCCATCTCGTCGCCCTCCGGCTCATAGGGGGCGATGGTCGCGCCATTGATCAGCGCTTCCGCCGGAACCAGCACGCCGTCGATCAACACACCGTGCAGCGCCGTCACATAGAGGTCGGCGTGCGGGACGCCGGGACCAAACGCGGAGCGGGCGATACGAACCGGCAGGGCCTCCTTTGCCCAGGCCTTGGACGGATCGCTCTTCTTGAACGAATAGCGCCCAATCCATTGGACGGGCCGAAGGACGCCCGACATCGTCGGCAGCAAATCGCCAATCGCGAGGTCTTCGATTCCGCGCTCGCCTTCCGCCGTGCGGATCTTCGTGCCCTTCAGGAAGCAATTGTGCGCGCCCTGATTGTTGCCGCCCTGATTGTTGCCGCCCTGATTGTTGCCGCCCTGATTGTTGCCGCCCTGATTGTTGCCGCCCTGACCGGCGGCCGCCGAATGAACTGTCCCTAACGTAGCGGGAACCAAAATCGCGCCCATTTTCATGATGTTGCGGCGGGTGCGCTGCATTCCCGGGTTCAAATTCGCCGATTCGCTTGTCATGTGCTTTCCCAAAAATGTTAGGGCAATCGCCAAGCGCTAGAGGCTTTTGCGCCGTTTGTCACGTTAAATTTACACGAGTGGGTAGAAATACTTACCGCGCGGGGACTCATGAGGGCCCCGAGGATGCGCCCGCTCGCCGACTTCGCGCTTTCCCCTCCGCCTGTTTTCGGCTAGGCAGCGCGGGACGCCGCCCCAAGCCCAAAGACCGACATTTCATGCATCGCTACCGCACCCATACCTGCGGCGCCCTGACCCTCGCCGAGGACGGCGCCGATGTCCGGCTCTCCGGCTGGTGCCATCGCATCCGCGATCACGGCGGCCTCTTGTTCATCGACCTGCGCGACCATTTCGGCCTCACCCAATGCGTGGTCGATCCGGATTCGCCCGCCTTTCGCGAAGCGGAGAAGCTTCGCTCGGAGTTCGTCATCCGGGTCGACGGAACAGTGCGCAAGCGCCCGGCGGGCACCGAAAACCCGGACATGCCGACCGGGCTCATCGAGGTTTACGTCCGCGAGATCGAGGTGCTGGGGCCGGCGGGCGACCTGCCGCTGCCGGTGTTCGGCGACCAGCCCTATCCCGAGGACACGCGGCTGCGGTACCGTTTCCTCGACTTGCGGCGCGAAAAGCTCCACTCGAACATCATGCTGCGCGGCCAGATCATTGATTCGCTTCGCAGACGGATGAAAGGGCAGGGGTTCTTCGAGTTCCAGACGCCGATCCTCACCGCCTCGAGCCCGGAAGGCGCGCGCGACTTCCTGGTGCCGTCGCGTCTGCATGCCGGTGCGTTCTACGCGCTCCCCCAGGCGCCCCAGCAGTTCAAGCAGCTCATCATGGTCGCCGGCTTCGACCGCTATTTCCAGATCGCGCCCTGCTTCCGCGACGAGGACGCCCGCGCCGACCGCTCCCCGGGCGAATTTTACCAGCTCGACATCGAGATGAGCTTCGTGACGCAAGAGGACGTGTTCGCCGCGGTCGAGCCGGTCCTGCGCGGGGTGTTCGAGGAATTCGGCCGCGGCAAGCCGGTGACGCCGGCCTTTCCGCGCATCCCCTACGCGCAGGCGATGCTCGAATACGGCGTCGACAAGCCCGATTTGCGCAATCCGATCAAGATCGCCGACGTGACGGAGATTTTCGCCCGCGACGACGTGACGTTCAACGCCTTCAAGAATGTCATCAAGGGGGGCGGCGTGGTGCGCGCGATTCCCGCGCCCGGCGCAGCGAGGCAGCCGCGCTCGTTCTTCGACAAGCTCAACGACTGGGCCCGAGGTGAGGGCGCCCCGGGGCTGGGATATATCATTTTCGAAGGCGAGGGCGAGGGCGCGACGGGCAAGGGGCCGATCGCCAAGTTCCTCAGCGCCGAAGCTCAGCGGACGATGGTCATGAAGGCCGGCCTCGCCGCGGGTGACGCCATCTTCTTCGCCTGCGACAAGGAGGCCAAGGCGGCCAAGCTCGCGGGCGCAGCGCGGGTGCGTATCGGCAGTGAGCTTGGCGTCGCGAAGAAGGACGTGTTCGAGTTCTGCTGGATCGTCGACTTCCCGATGTACGAGTGGAACGAGGACGAGAAGAAGATCGACTTCTCGCACAACCCGTTCTCGATGCCGCAGGGCGGGCTCGAGGCGCTTAAGACGCAGGATCCGCTGACCATCAAGGCCTACCAGTACGACATCGTCTGCAACGGGATCGAGCTGTCGTCGGGCGCGATCCGCAACCATCGGCCCGACGTCATGCTGAAGGCCTTCGAGATTGCGGGCTACGCGCCCGAGGTTCTCGAGGAACGATTCGGCGGCATGTATCGCGCCTTCCAGTGCGGCGCCCCGCCGCACGGGGGCATCGCGCCCGGCGTCGACCGCATCGTCATGCTGCTCGCGGGCGAGGAGAACCTGCGCGAGGTTGTGCTGTTCCCGATGAAC
>DATGHB010000042.1:0-2957 GCA_035308265.1 Roseiarcus sp. | reverse complement strand
CGGGCAGCATTCTCGGCGGGCTCAATGATCTCATCGGCAAGCTCACCGCGGGCGGAGTGGCTCCGCAGGTCAATTCCTGGATCGGCCAGGGGTCGAACGAGCCGGTCCAGCCCGGTCATCTCGGCTCGGCGCTCGGCGCCGACGTGCTCAACCAGCTTTCGCAGAAAACCGGCATGAGCCAGCAGGAGCTCTTGAACCAGCTGTCGGCCGCGCTGCCGCAGATCATCAATCATCTGACGCCGAACGGCCGAATGCCGACGCTGGCCGATCTCGAGAAGTAGTCCGCCGGCATCAAGGAGCCGTGCGCCGCCGCTCGGCTCTTCCGCGCGTTGCGGGCGCGATCTTGCGAACGGGCGGTCGACCGCTGACTGAGCGGCCGCCCTTGACGCCATGCCAGAGAGAACCGGAACGCAGGTCCCAAGCCCCGTCGAAGCGCCGGTCGGCTGCGCGCGCCCGCGGCTCATCTACGACGGAGATTGCGGTTTCTGCTTCTATTGGGCGAACTACTGGCGGAAGCTGACTGGCGAGCGGGTCGAGTACCGCCCCTACCAGCAAGTCCTCGCGCAATATCCGACAATCTCCGAAGCCGAATTCAAGCGCGCGGTGCAATTCATCGCGCCCGGCGGGGAACGCGCGAGCGCCGCTGAGGCCAGCTTCCTCACGCTCGCGCAAGCGCGCGGCAGGGGGTTCTGGCTCGCGCTTTACCGGCGCCTGCCCGGCTTCGCGCCCGTCTCCGAGCTGACTTACGCCTTCATCGCCCATCGCCGCGGCGCCTTCTTCCGCCTGAGCCGCATGCTGTGGGGCAGGGACCCGGAGCCGCCGCGCTACCAGCTTGTCTCGTTCCTGTTCCTTCGCCTGTTCGGGCTTATCACCCTCTTCGCCTTTGTCTCCTTCGCCGTCCAGGCGCAAGGGCTGATCGGCAGCCGCGGCATCCTGCCGCTCTCTGAGCTCGTCGGCGCGCTCGGCTCCCGTCTCGGGCTGGAGCGTTTCGTCCTCGTCCCGATGGTGTTCTGGCTGAACGACAGCGACCTCGCGATCCAGGCCGTGTGCTGGGTCGGGGCGGTCGCCTCGCTGATGCTCGCTCTCAATCTTCTGCCGCGCGTCGCCCTCGTGCTGGTCTATGCGCTTTATCTATCGCTGCTCTACGCCGGCCAGACCTTCATGACCTACCAGTGGGACACGTTCCTCCTGGAGACCACGATTGTCGCGCTCATCATGAGCTTCGCGCCTACGACCGGCGTGTGGCTGGCGCGCTGGCTTCTGTTCCGCTTCATGTTCATGTCGGGAGTCGTCAAGCTGATCAGCGGCGATCCCAACTGGCGCAATCTCTCGGCGCTCTCCTACCACTTCCTGACCCAGCCGCTGCCGACGCCGCTCGCGTGGTATGCGGCCCAGCTGCCCGCCGCCGTGCTGAAAGCCGCGACTGGATCGGCCCTTTTCATCGAGCTCGTTCTGCCGTTCCTGATCTTTTGCCCGCGGCGCTTGAGGTTTGTCGCGGCCGCCGGGATCCTGCTCTTACAAATCTCGATTTCCCTGACCGGGAACTACAACTGGTTCAATCTTCAGACCCTGCTGCTCTGCCTTATCCTATTCGACGACGCGGCGCTCGGGCGGACATTGCCGCCTCGCCTACTCGGTGTTGCGCAGGCGCGCTCGAGAAGCAGGGAGCCCCGGCGGGCGGTGACAATCGCCGTCAACGCAATCGCGGCTCTGATGGTGTTCGTGAGTCTCGCACAGATGGACGAGCGTTTCGGCGGCAGTCCGCCCACGCTGGCGGCGGCGATCGGACGCCTCATCGAGCCGCTCCAGATTGTGAACCCCTACGGCCTGTTTGCGGTCATGACCACGACTCGCGACGAGATCATCGTCGAGGGGTCCGATGACGGCGTGCAATGGCGCGAGTACGAATTCCGCTTTAAACCCGGTGACGTCACTCGCCGTCCGCCGTGGAACATGCCTCACCAGCCGCGGCTCGACTGGCAGATGTGGTTCGCCGCGCTCGACGATGCCGGGCGCTTGCCGTGGTTTTCGCGCTTTCTCGAGCGCCTGCTCGAAAACGAGCCCTCGGTGACGGCGCTCCTTGAGAAGAACCCTTTCCCGGTCAAGCCGCCGACCTATGTGCGGGCTGAGCTCTACCAATATACTTACGCCGCAAGGGGCGCGGCGGGCCGCTGGTGGGACCGGCGCCTAGTGGGACTCTATTTTCCCAAGGCGCACCTGAAGAGGGAGGAGGAACAGTCCCGTTAGGCGAGATGTGTTCGCCCTCCTCGCGACCCACGGGTTTTGAAGCGTTCCGGCCTTGGGTGGAATCGTGGAAGGAACGCCCTAACGGAGAGGCGCGCGACGAGCGCCTGCCGGCCTTAGGTTCCTTTTAGGTTCGCGCCCCCAGTGTTTTCAGTGCGTTGGGACCCCGTTTAGGTTCGCTGTGAAATTAACACAGAATTTCATACGTCATACTCTCGGCCGCCGCGATGCCGATCTCTGTCGCCCGCCGGTCCGGGTGGATCCGCCGCGGCGAGATGACAGGCGACATTGTCGCGGAAAGCCGGCCGCTCGGTTCTGCAGATCGCGATCGCTTGCGGGCAGCGCGGGTGGAAAGGGCAGCCAGGCGGCGGATCGATCGGGTTGGGCGGCTCGCCGCCGATCGCGCTTCGCGCGCGCCCGCTCATCGAGAGGTCGGGCACGGCGTCGAGCAGCATGCGCGTGTAAGGATGGCGGGGTCTTGCGAAGAGCGCGTCGGTCTCGCCGATCTCGATGAGCCGGCCGAGATACATCACCCCGACCCGGGTCGCCATGAACCGCACCACCGCCAGATTGTGGGTGATCAGGAGATAGGTGAGGCCGAGCCTCTCCTGCAGGTCGCGCATCAGGTTCAGGATCTGCGCCTGGATCGACACGTCGAGCGCCGAGGTCGGCTCGTCGCAGACGATGAAATCGGGTTCTGCCGCGATCGCGCG
>DATGHB010000041.1:0-5166 GCA_035308265.1 Roseiarcus sp. | reverse complement strand
TCGAACTCCGCCTGGGTGAGCTCCCGGACATGGAAAGGATTGGCCGCCGATTCGGCGGGCGAATAGTGGTCGCGATCGGGCGTGCTAACGATCAGGAGCCCGCCCGGCCGGAGGACCCGCTTGACCTCGTCCAGAAAGCGGCGCTGCTCGGCGAAATGCTCGATCGTCTCGAAGGACGTAACGACATCGAAGCTTGCGTCGGGAATCGGCAAGGCGCGCGCATCGCCCACGACAAAACTGAGGCTGTCTGCTTTATACGCGCCGCTCGCGTGCTCGACCACATCAGGCGCGATCTCGACCCCGACGGCCCTGCGCGCCACCTGGGCCAGCAGCGCGGTTCCGTAGCCCTCGCCGCTCGCCACGTCGAGCACGTCCTTGTCGCGGCACCATTCGCGCGCCAGCAGATACCGGTGAAGATGCTCGATCTCGGTCTGGCCGCCATAGCCCGAGGTCAGCCGCTCTCCGGTAAAGGGCAGCGGAGTTGGCGCTCTCGGCCATGCGATGATTTCGCCCATGCGAGGCGGCTCATACACAGGGAATGTCTATGCAGCAAGAAGGCGCGGCGCAGAATCGGGCAAGCGGGCGGCGCCGTCGAGAGCGCGCTCCAGCCTCCTTGGCGGCTGCCCCGCACGTTAGCCGATCGTCATCAGACTCGCATTGCCGCCGGCCGCGGCGGTGTTGGTCGCCGTCGCGCATTCCTCGACAAGGTCGATGAGATTGTAATCCTCACCCGCGGCGAGGCGGGCGCGCGCAAGCGCCTCAAGCCGCACGATCGGGCCGGGGCGCCTTGCAAGCTTGGTGAGCGCCTCCGTCGTCGCCGCCTCGCCGCCCTCCAGAAGGGCGAAGGCGATGGCGGGGGCGTTCAGCGGATCCGCGACGCGGTGGATCCGATGCGTGAGCTCGGCCGGCAAGCCTGCAAGGACGCGCTGAGCGAGCGCGGCCTCGACGACCGCATCGTTCCCAGTCGCCAGAATCGCGCCGATCTGGATCAAAAGGCCGCTCTCGCTCGTCGCGGCCGCGGCAATTCGGCCACGGCGCCGAAGCGAGTATACGTTGCGCTCGCCGACCGGGCCCTTGAGCTCGACCCGCGCGCCGAGCGGCGAGCGCGCCATCATGCCCACGCAGCGCTCGGCCTCCGGCGCATGGCCGTGCTGGCCAAGCCAGTCGCCATACGCGCGAATGGCCGCCGTCGCCGCGCCCGCTTCGATGCCGTCGAGCGCGCCTGGCGCGGGCTCGGCGAGGAGGCGCGAGAGATAGAGCGGGCCGCCCGCCTTCGGTCCGGTGCCCGAGAGCCTGGAGCCCCCGAAGGGCTGCACCCCGACCGTCGCCCCAATGATGTTGCGGTTGACATAGACATTGCCGGCTTCGATCCGCTCGACCACGCGGGCGATCGTCTCGTCGATCCTTGTATGGAGGCCGAAGGTGAGGCCGTAGCTTGAGGCGTTGATGTCGTCGATCAACCTGTCGAGCGCCTCGCGCTTGAAGCGCAGCACATGCAGCACCGGCCCGAACACCTCGCGCTCGACGTCGGCGACCTTGCTCACTTCGATCAGCGTCGGCGCGACAAACGTGCCTCGCGCGCCGGCCGGCCCAAGCGGAACTTGAGTCACCCGGTGGCCGCGGCCGCGCATCGTCTCGATATGCGCCGCGATCGCGTCGCGCGCTTGCCTCGTGATGACCGGGCCGACGTCGACCGAGAGCCGGCGCGGGTCGCCGACCTCGAGCTCGGCCATCGCGCCCTTCAGCATCCTGAGCACGCGATCCGCGACATCGTCCTGCAGGCAAAGAATGCGCAACGCCGAACAGCGCTGGCCCGCCGAGTCGAAGGCCGACGACACGACATCGGCCACGACCTGCTCGGCGAGCGCCGAGGAATCGACCACCATCGCGTTCAAGCCCCCGGTCTCCGCGATGAGCGGCAGCGGAGCGCCGCGCCGGGTGAGGCGGCCGGCAAGCTCCTTTTCGATTCCGCGCGCAACCGCCGTCGAGCCGGTGAACGCGACGCCCTGGACACGGGCGTCGGCGATCAGCGCCGCGCCGACTTCGCCCGCTCCCGGCATGAGCTGGAGCGCCTCGCGCGGAACCCCGGCCTCATGGAGAGCGCGCACAGCCTCGGCTGCGATCAGCGGCGTCTCCTCGGCGGGCTTGGCGATCACCGCATTGCCGGTCGCGAGCCCGGCTGCGACCTGGCCGGTGAAGATCGCGAGCGGAAAATTCCAGGGAGAGATGCACACGACAAGGCCAAGCGGAGCGGGGGAGAGGGGCAGAAGCGTCCGCGCCGCCTCGTGCGCGTAGTAGCGCAGGAAGTCGGCGGCCTCGCGCACTTCCGCGACCGCGTTGGCGTAGGACTTGCCAGCCTCGCGCACGATGAGCCCGACCAGCGGGTCGTTGCGCGCTTCGAGGATGTCCGCCGTGCGGCGCTGCATCCCCGCGCGCTCGCCAGGCGGGATGGCGGCGAATGCGGGCGCGGCGCGATCGCCGGCGGCGAGCGCCGCGGCGATTTCGTCAGGCCGCGCGTAACGCGCAAAGCCGACCACGTCGCTCAAGTCGGCGGGATTGAGGACCGGCTCGCCCGGCTCGTTCGCCGTCGCGCCCGGCGGAAAGGCGCGCCAGGAGGTCGTGGCGCTTGCGGCGAGGCCGGCGGCGAGCTTCGCCAGGCGTCGCTCGTCGGAGACATCGAGCCCGCGCGAATTGACCCGGTCCGGCGCATAGAGGTCGCGCGGCGCCGCGATCCTGTCATGCGGCGCTCCGATCGGCTGGATTCTTCCGGCGGCCACGGCCGGGTCGGCGACGAGATCGTCCGCTGCCACGCTCGCATCGGCGATGCGATTGACGAACGAGGTGTTGGCGCCGTTCTCGAGCAGACGGCGGACGAGATAGGCGAGCAGGGTCTCATGCGAGCCGACCGGCGCGTAGACCCGGCACGGCCGGTCGAGCTTGCCGCGCCCGACCACCTCCTCGTAGAGCGGTTCGCCCATCCCGTGCAGGCATTGGAACTCGTACTGGCCGCGATAGAAATCGGGGCCGGCGAAAACGAGCACGGATGCGAGGGTCTGGGCGTTGTGGGTCGCGAATTGCGGATAGACCGCGTCGGGCGCGCCGAGCAATTTGCGCGCGCACGCGAGGTAGCTCACATCGGTGTAGACTTTGCGCGTGAACACCGGAAAGCCGTCGAGGCCGTCGACTTGCGCGCGCTTGATCTCCGAATCCCAATAGGCCCCCTTGACCAGCCGGATCATCAGGCGCCGGCTCGAGCGGCGCGCAAGATCGATCAGCCAGTCGACGACGGCCGAGCAGCGTTTGCCATAGGCCTGGATGACGAAGCCGAGCCCGTTCCAACCGGTGAGATCCGGGTCGACCGACAGCGCCTCCAGTAGATCGAGCGAGAGATCGAGCCGGTCGGCTTCCTCGGCGTCGATGTTGAAGCCGATGTCATGAGCTTTGGCTAGCGCCGCGAGCTTCTTCACCCGCGGCATGAGTTCATTCATCACCCGGGCGCGCTTGATACGCTGATAGCGCGGATGCAGCGCCGAGAGCTTGATCGAGATTCCTGGCCCCTCGTAGATGCCGCGGCCGTGTGAGGCGCGGCCGATGGCGTGGACGGCGCGCTCGTATTCGTCGAGATAGCGCCTGGCGTCCTCAGCGGTCACCGCCGCTTCGCCCAGCATGTCGTAGGAGAACGCGAAACCCCGCGCTTCCCGCTCATGGGCGTTCCCAAGCGCCTCCTCGATCGTGCGGCCGGTCACGAATTGCTCGCCCATGAGCCGCATGGCGACGTCGACGCCGGCGCGGATGATCGGTTCGCCGCTGCGCGCGATGAGGCGGGTCAACGCCGCCGCAAGGCCCTGCTCGCTGGTCGTGGTCACGAGCCTGCCGGTCAGGACCAGGCCCCAGGTGGCCGCGTTGACGAACAGCGACGGGCTCATCCCGACATGGGCGCGCCAGTCGCCCGGCGCGAGCTTGTCGCGGATCAAGGCGTCGCGGGTCGCGCTGTCGGGAATGCGCAACAGCGCCTCGGCGAGGCACATCAGCGCCACGCCCTCCTGGCTCGAGAGCGAATACTCGTGGATCAGCCCCTCGACCCCGCTCGATCGCGTCTTCGCGCGAAGCTTCATGACCAGCGAGCGGGCGAGCGTTTCGATCCGCCCGGCCTCGTCGCCCTTCGCGGTCGCGAGTTCGATGAGCGGCGGCGCGCATTCCGGCTCGGGCGACCGATAGGCTGCGGTGATCGCTTGCCTGAGCGGCGTCTGGGCCACGACCTCGGAACGGAACGCGGCGAAGACGTCGGCGTCGATCATGTCAGGTTCCTCGAGGCCAATCCTGGCCCCAGGGCCTGTCGGAGGGCGGCGGGGCGATCCTAATCCTCGGAGCCGCCGCATGCCATGTCGCACAATGACGCTCCGAAAGGTCGCCCCGGCTAAGCCATCGGTAAGGCAATTGTCGCACATTGCGTAAGCGACCGCAGGTCCGCGGCCGGAGGCGGCGCATCGCCGGCGATCGAGGTCCCTTTGGCGATACGGCGTACGATTCTCGACCAAATGCGGAGCGCCGGCCCGGCGACGGCGGGGTTCGACTATCTTCGTATCGGACTCGCAACCGCCGTGCTCACCTGGCACAGCATCATCCTCTCCCCAACGCCTCCTATCTCGCCGCCTTCCCCGTCGCCTATTTGACCGTCTGGCTTGGCCTCAGGGATCCGCCGGGGATCCCGTTCGGCGACCTCTCGTATGGGGTCTACCTTCTCCACTTTCCGATCGGGCAGACCATCATGCATCTCTTTCCCGGCGCCGGAAGCCCACTGAGGCTCACGCTGATGACGCTGCCGCCGGCCTTCGCCTCAGCGTGGCTCTCCTGGAATTTGATTGAGCATCCGATCCTGAGCCGTAAGACAAGCATTCTCGCCGCGCTCGATCGCGCCATCGAGGCGGTTCAGGCCACGATCGGGCCGTTTGTTCCAAGACGTATCGCTCGGATAGGCCGGCCAATCGGAGATTGCCGCGTCAGGGGAATGACCATTCCGCGCGTCTCGCCAGACGCCAATGGCGAGCCTACATAACCTGCGAGGGCACCGAGAGAAGGGCTTGCGGCCGATGCGCGTGATCGGTTTTGCCGGGTGGAGCGGGGCGGGCAAGACGACGCTGATCGTCAGGCTGATCCCCGAACTGA